>JBGTDZ010000315.1:0-4957 GCA_041748055.1 Aquaticitalea sp. | reverse complement strand
TATTTCATTGAGCATTTGGGCAGTCTCTTCGAGAGCAATTGTACCCAAATCAATGGTTTCATTGAGTGATACTGATTTATATACATCATTATAGCCCAAAAAACTTACTTTCACAAGATAGTCGCCTGGTGACATCCCTTTTACAAGAAAAAAACCTTCCTCATTGCTTGAAACACCTTTTACAATTGTGGAATCTTGTGCCTGCATTACAATCATATTGGCATACATAATTGGTTGCCCCTGTGAATCATCTACAAAACCCGATATGGAAAACTCTTGTCCAATACAGAATGTCGTTGACAACAGGGCATATAAAATGAAGAGTAATGAAGTAGGTTGTTTCAAACTGTATTTTTTGTTAGTTGGTGCAATATATAAATTGTTTTAGACTTAAAATTACGGTTTTACCTTTATTTGGTTCGTTTTGCAAACAAAATAAAAGCATCCAAAGCATAATAAATCAGTTATATTTGCAAAATATTTTAGTTGTAGGAATTGATTTTATGAAGTACATCAGAAACTTTTGCATAATTGCACATATCGATCACGGAAAAAGCACCCTAGCCGACAGGTTGTTGGATTTTACAGGCACTGTCACCGAACGTGAAAAACAAAATCAAGTTCTAGATAATATGGATTTGGAGCGAGAACGTGGAATTACAATAAAATCGCACGCCATACAAATGGAATACATGTATAAAGGCGACAACTACATCCTAAATTTGATAGATACACCTGGTCACGTGGATTTTTCTTATGAAGTCTCCCGCTCCATCGCGGCATGTGAAGGCGCCCTTTTGATTGTAGATGCTGCCCAAAGTATTCAGGCGCAAACCATTTCCAATCTATATTTGGCTCTCGGAAATGACCTTGAAATTATTCCTGTGTTAAACAAAGTCGATTTGCCAAGCGCAAACCCTGAAGAGGTAACGGATGATATTGTTGATTTGTTGGGCTGCAAACCAGAAGATGTGATCCACGCCAGTGGAAAAACTGGTTTTGGAGTCGATAATATATTGGCAGCCGTTATTGAAAGGATTCCTCCTCCTAAAGGAAATCCCGATGCGCCGCTACAAGCATTGATTTTTGATTCGGTCTACAATACTTTTAGAGGTATCGAAACCTATTTTAGGGTTTTTAATGGCGAAATCAAAAAGGGTCAGAAAATTAAATTCGTTGCGACTGATAAAGAATATTATGCTGATGAAGTTGGTACTTTAAAACTGACTCAAGTTGCAAAACAGAGTGTAAAAACTGGTGATGTTGGCTACTTAATCACGGGAATCAAAACCGCAAAAGAAGTTAAAGTTGGTGATACCATCACGGATTATGACAATCCTACCACGAATATCGTAGAAGGATTTGAAGACGTAAAACCAATGGTGTTTGCTGGGATTTATCCTGTTGATACCGAAGATTACGAAGAGCTGCGCAGCTCCATGGAAAAACTACAACTTAATGATGCATCTCTGGTGTTTATTCCAGAAAGTTCAGCTGCTTTGGGATTTGGCTTTAGATGTGGGTTTTTAGGAATGCTTCACATGGAAATCATTCAAGAGCGTTTGGAGCGTGAGTTTGATATGACAGTCATTACCACCGTTCCCAACGTGTCATACCACGCCTATACAAACAAAAATCCTACCACGGCATTTATCGTGAATAATCCTTCCGATTTACCAGATCCATCTACCGTAAACAGGGTTGAAGAACCGTATATTAAAGCAACCATCATTACAAAATCAGATTTTGTGGGCAACGTTATGTCGCTCTGTATTGAAAAACGGGGAATGGTGTTAAATCAAACCTATTTGACCACAGAACGCGTGGAGCTGACCTTCGAAATGCCATTGGCGGAAATCGTATTTGACTTTTACGACCGATTGAAAACAGTTTCTAAAGGATATGCGTCTTTTGATTACCATCCCATAGGAATGAAAGCCTCAAAACTGGTGCGATTGGATATTTTATTGAATGCCCAACCTGTAGATGCACTTTCGGCTTTGATCCATGCCGACAATGCCCAGAATATGGGTAAAAAAATGTGCGAAAAACTAAAGGAATTAATTCCTCGTCAGCAATTTGATATTCCCATTCAAGCCGCGATTGGGGCTAAAATTATTTCCAGGGAAACCATTAAGGCACTCAGGAAAGATGTTACCGCCAAATGTTATGGCGGCGATATTTCGCGTAAGCGTAAACTTTTGGAAAAACAGAAAAAGGGCAAAAAACGTATGCGCCAAGTTGGTAATGTGGAAATTCCGCAGGAAGCATTTATGGCCGTGCTAAAGTTGAACGATTAAATTCCTGCGAAAGCTGGAATCTCATGAAGAAATCGAGAACTTCAACAAACCACGATATCAAAAAACCCATAATTTCTAGTTGTCAGGATTTCCAATAATTTTATGCATATTGGTGAATGAACTCACCAAAAAATATGATAATTAGTGAATTGAAATTCCAGATAAATGGTTGATTGCATTATAAAACCAAGGTTAGTCTCAAAATTCGTCAAGGGAAAATCGTTTTAACCATAAAGCCAAGACCTCGATCCCTAAAACATTTGAAACAGCCTACAACACCAAAGTAACAATTATCAACACTATCAATTTCAGGAATTTTTTAGTCAACTAGCTCGCTATTATTGTTTATCGTACTAAAATCCATGGTTCAAAACAGGAAATTCTTCCCCTTTGTAGCCAAAAGTTATCATATTCTTAAAAATTTTTTTAAATCATTGTGCGGAATAATGCTCAAATATTTTGTAGTTTTAAAGGACTCTAATATAAACGAATGTCCATATTTCATCTCAGCGCCGAATGTTATCCTGTTGCCAAAGTTGGAGGCTTGGGTGATGTCGTTGGAGCCCTTCCAAAATACCAAAACCAATTAGGGGAAACAAGCAGTGTTATCATGCCATACTATGATAACAAATTCACACGGACCAATGAGTTCGAATCTGTTTATAGTTCCAAAATACAGCTTGGCATACAGATGGATTTCAGAATTCTTAAGCTAACGGCGAGTGATTTGGGTTTTGATATTTATTTTGTAGATGTTCCTTATTTACTGTATAAGGATTATGTTTATTCCGATAACGATACAGGGCGATTTTTGGCGTTTCAGATTGCAGCCCTTAATTGGCTGGTTCAGCTCAAAGAAAAGCCGACCCTACTCCACTGTCATGACCATCATACCGGCCTGATTCCGTTCATGATGTCGCAATGTTATGCCTTTCAAAAACTATGGAGTACCCCTTCGGTATTGACTATTCACAACGGCCAATATCAAGGTTGGTTCAGTCATGATTTGGTTCATTTGATTCCACCTTTCGATTTTAACAATGTCGGTTTGTTGGATTGGAATAAAATCATCAATCCATTGGCATCAGGCATTAAATGCGCCTGGAAGGTGACAACCGTGTCCCCAAGTTATATGGAGGAATTAAAATATGCCGCCAATGGTCTGGAATATTTGCTGCAAAGTGAAGGCTTTAAATGTGTTGGTATACTCAATGGAATAGACACCTCTGTGTGGAACCCAAATACGGACGATTATATTGAAAAAAAATATACCACTAAATCGGTTGAATCTGGAAAAGCTGGGAATAAAAAATGGATTTGCGAACAATTCGATTTAAATCCTGAATTACCGCTTTTTGTGTTCATAGGCCGATTAGTCGGTGAAAAAGGCGCCGATTTATTACCTTATATCTTTGATACTGTCTTAAAATCGAAAAAATTATCTATAATGATGCTCGGTTCAGGTGACAGCAAGGTGGAAACTCAATTGGAAAGTCTAAAAGTAAGCCATCTCGGTTATTATAATAATTTTATCGGCTATAATGAAAAGCTTTCCCACATTCTTTATGCAGCGGCAGACTTTCTTTTAATGCCATCAAGAGTGGAGCCCTGTGGTCTTAACCAACTATATGCCTTGCGGTACGGAACTGTCCCGATTGTCAATAGCGTAGGCGGATTAATGGACACTGTTATCGATGTTGGTGAAAATGGCTTTGGCATTCGTCATTCCGGACCCACCGTACATGAAGTAGTCCATGCCATAGGGAGAGGTGTTTCTTTTTATGAACATACCGAACATTTCAAAAAAAATCGTAAATTCATGATGCAAATTGACCACTCTTGGGATGCGTCGGCACAAGCATATATCAATTTATATAACTCAATAGAACCATAATTATGTACCACGACAATGTAATTTCCATCATTTTAGGTGGTGGACAAGGATCACGACTCTATCCGCTAACCGAATCACGTTCCAAACCTGCTGTTCCCATTGCGGGAAAATATCGATTGGTTGATATTCCAATTTCAAATTGCATCAATTCCGAAATAAAGCGAATGTTTGTGTTGACTCAGTTCAATTCTGCATCGCTCAACAAGCACATCAAAAATACCTATCATTTTAGCTTTTTCAGCTCTGCTTTTGTGGACGTACTGGCGGCAGAACAAACCATTTCCAACAATACTTGGTTTCAGGGCACGGCCGATGCGGTGCGACAGAGTATGCACCATTTTTTAAGTCATGACTTTGAGTATGCCTTGATTCTTTCGGGAGATCAATTGTACCAGATGGATTTTAACAAAATGCTGGACGCCCATCGAGAAGCTGGTGCGGAAATTACCATTGCCACACTTCCTGTAAAGGAAAAGGAAGCTACTTCCTTTGGGATCTTAAAAACCAATGAAAACAATGTAATCACATCCTTTATTGAAAAACCAGATGCAAGTTTATTGCCCGATTGGACTTCCAATGTCAGTAAGGAAATGAAGGCTCAGGGCAGAAACCATTTGGCATCCATGGGCATTTATATTTTCAACAGGCAGTTGCTCATTGATTTGATGGACAATCCGGACACCAATGATTTTGGTAAGGAAATCATACCTCAATCCATTGACAAACACAAAACATTGAGCTATCAGTTTGAAGGTTATTGGAC
>JBGTDZ010000314.1:0-2250 GCA_041748055.1 Aquaticitalea sp. | reverse complement strand
ATTTCCTGAATTGGTAAAGAAATAGAAAAAATAAATTTACATATCAACCTACAAGTCCCGACGCTTCGGGGTAAAAATCCCTGTAGGTTTTTTTTATGCAATTTTGGTCGCTTTCAATGTAAAAATTAAGGGATATAATTTTTTAACTGTTACATACATTCCAGATTCGGTCTTAACTAAATTTGGAAAAATATCAAACGGACTTTCATCATATTCTCTTAAGTAGTCTATTTGCAAGCCAGCTTCTGTCAGAGAACTCACGACAGCTCCCAAACCATGATTCCAGCCATATTCTTTACTCGTCATCTTTGATTTTTGGTTTGCATATGTCCCTTCATACTCCACATAAATAACATCTTTTTGCATATAACCATATTTCATCTCGCCTTTTGAATTGTCGTAATCAAACATCCAAACGATTGGGTGGAATTCTGCAACATAAAAAGTACCTCCAACTTTCAAGCGCTCCGCTATCATTTTGCCCCAAGGCTTTAAATCCGGAAGCCAGCCAATGACGCCATAACTAGTAAAAACAATGTCGAAAGTATCTTTTATATATTTTGAAGTATCCAAGACATTGCAGCAGAAAAAATCAGCATCCAATTCTAACTTTTTATTTAGTTTTTGCGCCAATTTGATGCCTTCATCACTTAAGTCAACACCAACGCACTTTGCTCCCATCCTACTCCAACTCAATGTATCCTGACCAAAATGACATTGCAGGTGCAATAATGATTTCCCTCTGACATCTCCCAGAGCTTCCAATTCATAAGCCATTAAAGAAGATTCGCCGTTTTTAAAACCCTCCAAATCATACATATCACTTTCAGAATGAATTTTTACCTTTTCATTCCAAGTTGCCTTATTGACATTAAAATAGTCGCTTTGATTATCCAATTTTTATTTTTTAAAAATCTAAATTACATTAAGTTCCTTATATATAGTTATACCTTTGAAAAAAAAATATATGATAAAATTAATTACATCTTTCTGTTTGGCGTTGACGTTGATGTCCTGTAAATCTGACAAAAAACAAGACATGCCAGCAATTGAAAAAGAATATTCAATTGCTGAAAAAATTGCCAATGCCAATGGGTTTAAAAATTGGAAAGATGTTTCAGAACTACAATTTACTTTTAATGTTGATAGAGATACTTCACATTTTGAGCGATCATGGACTTGGAAGCCAAAGACCAATGATGTCATTATGATTTCCGGAACAGATACGCTTTCATATAACCGAAAATCTGTCGACAGTATTTCACTGAATGCAGATAAAGGTTTTGTCAATGACAAGTATTGGTTGTTGGCACCTTACCAATTGGTATGGGACGCTTCTGCCACAATTTCAGTACCAACTCAGGCGGAAGCGCCAATCAGTAAATCTAAAATGAACAAGATAACAATTACCTATTCTCAAGATGGTGGTTATACCCCTGGCGATGCCTATGATTTTTATTATGGTGATGACTTTATCGTGAAAGAATGGGTTTTTAGACTGGATAATTCAAAAGAGGCTTCGATGATGACCACTTGGGAAGATTATGAAGATTTTAATGGACTAAAATTAGCCAAATCACACAAAAAGCCAGAAGGCAATTGGAAACTTCACTTTACAAATATCAAAGTGACGGAGTAGCAAATAGTGAAAAGGAAATTAAATTTTATGTCCTAAAAATCCAAAGATAGGATGAGAGACGTATATAAGATATATTAAAAGAATATTCCGCAATACGCGTCTATATAAATCAAAAGAGCTTCAACCAATAAAGTTGAAGCTCTTTTTCTTTAACCATTAGAATGGTCTTTATATAAGCATATATAAATAATAATATTGAAACTAGTACTACATTTGAATCAATTTACCCGTCAATCGTTTATCGCCTATATTCAAAATATAAATCAATGTACTTGATTGATGTGAAGGTAAATTTACTTCATAGGTATTTTTTCCCTCTTTAAATGTACCTTTAAAAATAGTCTTTACTTTTTGACCGAACATATTCATCACATCCAAACTACCTTCACCAGACTCTGGCACTTCAACCACAAAATTAATTGAATTCTTAAATGGATTTGGAAATGCTTTAACCGAGGTTGGCTTTTCCATCACCTTTTCGACATTCAAGGTTTCAGCAGTGTCCATGGTTCTCGAAGCGGTACAATCAGAAACAGAACAATCAGCAGCACTTGAAATACAACCAGTGTTAACGTTTTTAACCTTTATACCCGTAACAGAACCTGCTGCCA
>JBGTDZ010000313.1:0-7010 GCA_041748055.1 Aquaticitalea sp. | reverse complement strand
GGATCGGCATGCCCTCCCGTTGTTGCCAATGATTTTTCCGAAGTAAAAATTCTTGGTCCAACTACTTTTTCTTGATTGATGGCATTTCTTAAAGCCACGTTAACACCACTCCCACCCAAATCACGAACGGTTGTAAAACCTGCCATTAAGGTAACTTCAGCATAATGCAAGGAATTAAAGGCAACATCGGCCTCATTTAATGTGTACTCTTCTAAATAGGCATTCGGATTTGTTTCACTCTCAAGATGCACATGCATATCAGTAAGACCAGGCATTACCGTCTTGTTTTTTAAATCGATAACTATGTCTTCTGGGATTTTTGGTTCAACAAATCCATTCTCAACCGATAGGATTTTTTTTCCTGAAACAACAATGGTTTTATTGGTCAACACTTTGCCTCCTTTGGTATCAAACAGTTTTCCACAATGTAAATAGGTGTTTTGTCCCAATAACATGGTTGATGTGAAAAGGATAAAAAGTTGTAATATGTTTTTCATTATGTTGGTTTTAGATATTCCGAATGTGTTGTTCCCATTTCCAAGCGGAACTCATGGCTTCATCCAAGGACGATTCAGATTTCCAACCCAACTCATCATTTGCTAAAGTAGTATCTGCATAGGCTTGGACAACATCCCCTTCCCTTTTTGAAGCAAATTTGTATGGCAATGATTTGCCTGAGACTTTCTCAAATGAATGGATTACTTCCAAAACAGAACTTCCCGTCCCAGTACCTAAGTTGTAGGTTTCATAATTGTAAGTATTGTTGTTATTGATAAGTCGCTCCAATGCAATGACATGCGCCTTGGCCAAATCTACCACATGAATATAATCCCGAATACATGTTCCATCTGGCGTTGGATAATCATCGCCAAAAACAGAAAGTTCCTTGCGAAGCCCTGCTGCAGTTTGGGTGATAAAAGGCACCAGATTTTGGGGCATTCCAATTGGTAATTCACCAATTTTGGCACTGGGATGTGCTCCAATAGGGTTGAAATATCTCAGTGAGATGGAATTCAATTCTGGATTGACTTTGCAGGTATCCTTAATAATTTCCTCTCCAATCTGTTTGGTATTGCCATAGGGGGATTCAGCAGGTTTTGTTGGTGCGCTTTCGGTTATGGGCATTTTATCGGCTTGCCCATATACTGTACAGGATGAACTGAAAATAAAATTCGCAGTTTCCAGATTCACCACCGATTTCAACATATAAATTAAGGTGTTGAGATTGTTTTCATAATACAGCAATGGCTTTTCAACACTTTCCCCAACAGCCTTACTCGCTGCAAAATGAATGACCCCGACAATGTCTTTATGTTTTTCGAAGAAGGATTCAACTTTTGATTTTTCCTTTAAATCCAATTGCTCAAATTGAGGCGATTTCCCTGTTATTGCAGTAATTCCACCTAAAACATCAATGGATGAATTGGAAAGATCATCGATAATGACAACTTCAAATCCTTTGTGTTGCAATTCTACTACTGTGTGAGACCCGATAAAACCTAATCCTCCTGTAACTAAAACCTTCATTTATACAGTGGTATTTAAAAAATTAAGTACTGTTGAAGTGATGTATTCAATTTGCTCCTCCTCCAATTCGGTATGCATAGGCAAGGATATTACTTCTTTTACCAACTGATTGGTAACCGTAAAATCCGCTTCATCGTATCGTGTGTCTTTATAGGCTTTTTGAAGATGCAGCGGAATTGGGTAATACACTCCACAGGGGATTCCATTTTCATTTAAATGTTTTACCAAACTGTCTCGATCTATATCCTTAACCTTCAAAGTATATTGATGGAATACGTGACAATCGCATGTATCACATATCCCTTTGCATGTATCATTCCCACTTGGAATGGTGATATTTTTGTGATCTTTAAATGCTTCGTTGTATTTTCTTGCTACATTTCTACGTGCTATGTTGTACGCATCCAAATGCGGAAGTTTAGCATCCAAGACCGCAGCCTGAATAGAATCCAAACGTGAATTTACTCCCACCACATCATGATGATATCTTTCATACATCCCATGATTGACGATACCGCGAATTACATGGGCCAGGTCATCATCATTGGTGAAGATGGCACCTCCATCACCATAGCATCCTAAATTTTTGGAAGGAAAAAAAGAGGTAGAAGCTACATGCCCTATGTTACCTGCATTTAATTTTTTGCCATTACCATTAGTATAAGTTGCACCGATAGCTTGTGCATTATCTTCTATTACGTACAAATTATGCTCCTTTGCAATTTCCATAATGGCTTCCATATTGGCGCATTGACCAAACAAATGTACAGGGACAATGGCCTTGGTTTTTGGAGTTATTGCCTTTTTGATGGCTTCCACATCAATATTAAAACTAATAGGGTCTACATCCACCAAAACTGGTGTCAGTTGCAATAAAGCAATGACCTCAACGGTTGCAGCAAAAGTAAAATCGGCTGTGATTACCTCATCACCACGTTTCAACCCCAATCCCATCATGGCTATTTGCAAGGCATCGGTGCCGTTGGCACAAGGAATGACATGCTTTACGCCAAGATAATTTTCTAAATTTTTTTGAAATTCGTGGACTTTCGGTCCATTGATATAAGAAGTGGTTTCAATAACTTCAGCAATTGATTTATCAACAGTGTCTTTTATTTTGGCATATTGACCCTTGAGGTCAACCATTTGGATTTTATTCATCGTGAAATTTTAAATATTATAAATGGAGATATCATTTACAAAGCGAAGCGAAATTACGAAATTGTATACCTACAAACAATCGAAATATATGAAAGTAATGTATTTTAGCAAAAAACAGAATTAGTTGCGTCTTTTATACAACATCGGTATTTATATAGCAAATTTTCATTTGAAAATCATAGCGTTCTTTAACAATAAAATCAAACTTGGTATTGAAGGTCGTGCAAAAACCTTTGAAACCTTAGACAGAAATCTTTCAATAACCGACCAAACGGTTTGGTTACATTGTGCATCGTTGGGTGAATATGAACAAGGACTTCCTGTGTTTAAGGAAGTTCGAAAATTATATTCCAATCATAAAATCGTCCTTAGTTTTTTTTCGCCTTCGGGCTATGAAATTCGTAAAAATACAGACGCAGCGGATATTGTTGTATATCTTCCGATGGATACCAAGGCAAATGCCAAAAGGTTTCTGAATTTGGTGCATCCTCAATTGACTGTTTTTGTAAAGTATGATATTTGGCCAAACTATCTTTTGGAGCTCAAAAGGCGCCAATTGAAAGCTATTCTAATTTCAGCATTGTTCAGAAAAAATCAGTCTTATTTTAAATGGTACGGTTCAATGATGCGAGAATCATTGTCGGCCTTTGAACATGTTTTTGTTCAAGACGAAGCATCTTTTCTATTATTGAAAACAATTGATTTCCCCCAAGTATCCATAGCGGGGGACACGCGTTTTGACAGGGTGTTTGACCAATTGAGTCAAGACAATTCATTAAAATTTATTGAAGCATTCAAACAAGATAAATTGTGTGTTGTGATTGGAAGTTCTTGGCCCGAGGATGAAGACTTGTTGGTTCCCTTTATAAATGAATTTCCTTCAGAAAATATAAAATACATTATTGCACCTCATAACATTAAAAAAAATCAAATCAATGATTTAGTTTCTAGCCTAAAGGTGAAAACAGTATTATTCACAGAAATTGAAGGAAAAAAATTTTCGGACTATTCCGTCTTTATTCTTGACACAATCGGAATTTTAACCAAAACATATAGTTATGCTGATATTGCCTACGTGGGTGGTGCTATGGGGACTACTGGCCTGCACAACATTCTGGAACCAGCAGTGTTTGGGGTGCCGATTGTTATTGGCAAAAATCATCAAAATTTTCCTGAAGCAAAACAAATGATTGAACATGCAGGAGTGGTAAGCATTTCTAATTATGATGAATTAAAAACAACCTTGAATAAATTGATAGCCCAAGAATCCAAAAGGAAAGAATTCGGGGTATTAAATAGTCAGTTTATTATCCATCACCGAGGTGCAGTCAACCAAATATTGGATTTCATACGTATATAAGCCAAAGATTATTTGGAATGTGTTACTAATAGCTATTTCAAATATCTATATTCGAGGTTATATTAACACTAAAATTATTCACAATGAAAAAATTATTTTTAAGTATCACTTTAGTATTTGCAATGACATTGTCAGTTACTTCTTGCAGGGACACCACAAAAGCGGATGATGTAAACGATGATGTTGAAATCAACATTGACGCCGATGATGTTGCAGATGATATGGATGATGTTGCAGATGATGTAGAAAATAGAACCGATGGCGCATTGGAAAAAACAGGTAGGGCAATAGATAATGCAGCCAATGAAGTTAAGGAAGCGGGTAAAGCAATTGACAGTGCTGCGAAAGAAATTGGAGATGACAATTAATCGAAATTAATATTGTTTGCTTTAATAGGCAGATTTTATTGTAAATAAAAGCGACCTTCAAAAAATTGGAGGTCGCTTTTTATTAATATGAATTAGGTATTATTTTAATTTTTTCTTCACTTCAACTTCGTGGAATGCTTCAATCACATCATTTTCTTCAATATCATTGTAGTTTTTGATTTGCATGCCGCAATCAAAACCTTTAGAAACATCTTTCACATCATCCTTGAAACGTTTTAGGGAAGATAGTTCGCCGGTATGAATCACAACTCCTTCGCGTATCAAACGTATTTGGGAGTTTCTGAATATTTTTCCGCTGGTTACCATACACCCTGCTATACTTCCAATTTTGGTGACTTTAAAGATTTCCCTGATTTCGGCTGTACCTGTAATCTCTTCTTTCAGCTCTGGAGACAGCATCCCTTCCATGGCGTCTTTGAGGTCGTTGATAGCATCATAAATGATGGAATACATTCTGATGTCAATTTCTTCCTTATCAGCAATTTGGCGTGCATTGCCCATTGGTCGCACATTAAATCCGATAATGATCGCATCTGAAGCTGTTGCCAATAATACATCACTTTCTGTAATTGCTCCAACTCCTTTATGTATGATGTTCACTTGGATTTCTTCTGTTGACAACTTTTGGAACGAATCTGTAAGCGCTTCTACAGAACCATCCACATCCCCTTTAAGAATAATATTTAATTCCTGGAAATCACCCAATGCAATACGTCTTCCAATTTCATCAAGTGTAATATGTCTCTGTGTCCTGACTGATTGTTCACGTTGCAGCTGTGTGCGTTTGGCGGCTATTTGCTTCGCTTCGCGCTCATCGGCAAAAACGCTGAATTTATCACCTGCTTGTGGCGCTCCGTCCAAACCTAATATTGATACAGGGGTTGAAGGACCGGCCTCTTTGACAACATTTCCACGTTCATCATGCATGGCACGAACTTTTCCGCTATTTTTTCCTGCAAGTACATAATTACCTGCTTTCAAAGTTCCTGCCTGGACTAAAATTGTTGAGACATAGCCCCTACCTTTGTCGAGAAATGCTTCTACAACCGTTCCGTGTGCAGGTTTATTGGGATTTGCTTTCAACTCTAAAAGTTCAGCTTCAAGCAAAACTTTTTCCAATAATTCTTTTACCCCTTCGCCTGTTTTGGCAGAAATATCATGGGATTGGATTTTTCCTCCCCAATCTTCAACCAGTAAATTCATGTTTGCCAGGCCTTCTTTCACTTTTTCGGGATTGGCACCTGGTTTGTCAATTTTGTTGATGGCAAATATAATTGGCACATTGGCTGCTTGTGCATGTGCAATAGCCTCTTTGGTTTGAGGCATGATGGCATCATCAGCGGCAATGACGATGATCGCCATATCCGTAACTTGAGCACCACGGGCACGCATAGCAGTAAAGGCCTCGTGACCTGGGGTATCCAAAAAGGCAATTTTTTGACCGCCTTCCAGTTGTACGCCGTAGGCACCAATATGTTGCGTTATGCCTCCTGATTCTCCTGCAATAACGTTTTCTTGACGTATATAATCCAGAAGGGATGTTTTACCATGGTCAACGTGACCCATAACGGTAACGATTGGTGCACGGGGTTTTAAATCTTCTGGCTTGTCTTTAAACTCTTCAATGTTGTCCTCCAAATCGGAAGTGACAAATTCAACTTCATATCCAAACTCATCTGCGACCACCGATAATGTTTCGGCATCCAAACGTTGGTTCATGGTTACCATCATTCCGAGCGACATACAGGCTGAAATAATTTGTGTCACAGGAACGTCCATCATCGTGGCGACTTCGCTTGCTGTAACAAATTCAGTAACTTTTAGTATTTTACTGTCAGCTTCTTGCTGCTCAATATCCTTTTCAGATTGTTGACGGTGTTGATCTCTTTTATCCCTTCGATATTTGGCACCTTTACCTTTGGAAGATTTTCCTTGGAGTTTTTCTAGTGTTTCCCTTACTTGCTTTTGAACATCGGCTTCGCTTGGTTCTTCTTTAATGGTGCTTGGACGATTTCCTCCAGGTTTGCCTCTAAAGTTACCTTTAGGTGCTGGAGTGTTTCTATCGGCAAAAGAAGGTTTTGTATTACTATCACCTGCGGCTGGGCCTTTACTTATTCGACGTCTTTTTTTCTTGTTGGCCTCTTTGTTGGCATCCGGTTTTTTAGGTTCTTCTTTTTTCTTTTTGGCTTTGTTGAATTGCGACAAATCGATTTTTTCACCAGCTATTTTTGGACCCGAAAGTTTTTGATATTGAGTTATTAAGGTTTCTTCCAACTCTGGTTCAGAAGCATCCTTGGGTTCTGATTTCTCAACTTCTTGAGGTTTTTCAACTTTTGCTGGAGCAATGGTTTCCTCTTCTTTTGGCATTTCAGCTTCCACTGGTGAAGGCTTTTCTGGCTCAACGGCAATTGGAGGTTCAAGCTGTGGCTCTTCTTTTTTAGGTTGAGCTTTTTTTGGATTCAAGTCGATTTTACCAACTTGTTTTGTGCCGCTCAATGCTGTTCTAGCCTTTACAATCTGTCTGCTAGCTTCCTCTTTCTTGTGCTTCTCTTCTATCTCCCGTTCACGTTGTT
>JBGTDZ010000312.1:0-10637 GCA_041748055.1 Aquaticitalea sp. | reverse complement strand
TTATTTTTTTTATCAAGAAAAAGCTATTATATTTGCAGTCTAAATCGCGGGATAGAGCAGTAGGTAGCTCGTCGGGCTCATAACCCGAAGGTCACTGGTTCGAGTCCAGTTCCCGCTACAAGGCTTCATGTCAATAAATTCAACGGATTGTGTTCTCACGGTCCGTTTTTTTTAGTCAAATTTTAAAGCGATAATCGTGTATATTATAAAAACATATAAGCTTAGTCATCGTAAAAAGAATTTTCAAACCCATAAATAAATCCTGCATGGTAAATGTTTGCATCTGTAGTCACAATATTGATCTTCGCACACAACACCCAATGAAAACAGTGCCCATTAAATAATTTAATGTTTAAAACTAGTTAATGGATTAAATGCATTTGTCATTATTGTCATTAGACAGGATAGCGTCCAAGTCATTTATTAAACATGTGTCGTTCGCCGATAAAAGTCGCAGAGCATCGCAATTTTAATGATTTGTGAATTTTAATTATCAATTTTGTTGTCCCTTAAAAAATTGTTCTTTATTCCCCAGGCTTACAATTTGTATTATAACTATATTTTTTAGTAATTATAATAATTTTAAATAATTTTTTATACCTCAATCTACACATTATGTCATCTACCTTTAAAACAGTAATTGTTGGCTTTTTCATTTTGATGAGCCACTCTATTTTACTATCGCAATCTATTAGTTTTGGTTCCTCCGGATTAGTGGGTGCCAACATAAATAATCCAACTTCACTGGATTTTGGTCCTAATAATAAATTATACGTCGCCCAGCAAAATGGTATAATCTGGGAGTATGAAGTGAGCAGGGATGCCGCGACCGCTGGGAATGGAACCTACACTATATTAAATAGCACTCAAATCTCACTGATTAAAAATAACACACCCAATCATAACGATGATGGAACCAATAACTCAACACAAACCCGTCAGATTACTGGTTTGTTGGCAACAGGTACTGTTTCAAACCCTGTATTATATGTCACATCTTCTGATTCTCGCATTGGCGGCGGAGGTGGTGCAGGCAATGATGTGAATCTCGATACTAATTCAGGAGTATTATCTCGTCTCCGATGGAATGGTTCAGTCTGGGAAAAGATAGATTTGGTGAGGGGACTGCCTCGCTGTGAGGAAAATCATTCTACTAACGGATTGGATCTGTTTATCAGGGGGGGAACTACTTATTTGCTAATTCAGCAAGGTGGTAATACAAATCAGGGAGCTCCGAGTAATAATTTTGCTGGCATCTCTGAATTTTATTTAAGCGGGGCATTATTGATAGTTAACCTTACGCAATTAGAGCAAATGGAGACTGCCAATGGCGGTCCATATTTAGATCCGAGAACTAGTAATACCCCATATATTTATGATCTTCCTTCTTTAAACGATCCTGAGCGACCAGATATAGACAATACACATCCTAGTTTTCCATATGCCCCATCCCATCCACTTTACAATGCTGTAATCGATTTGGGAGATCCCTTTGGAGGTAATAACGGATTAAACCAGACATTTCCTGAAAATGGAGGCCCAGTGCAAATATTTTCGCCTGGTTATAGAAATGCTTATGACGTTGTTGTGACATCAGATGGGAGAATTTTTACTGGTGATAATGGCCCCAATGGTGGTTGGGGAGGTACGCCCCTCATTTACGACAGCAACGATCAGTTAAAGGGAACACACTTTTCCACTACCTATGATGCAGCAGCGGGAGACTATATAACGAATGAATTCAATATTGAAAACGGTATTAGCCATGGCGACGCATTGCACTATGTTGGAACGACTAACGATCCGAATAATACATATTACGCTGGGCATCCTGCACCTATAAGGGCTTTTCCTGGTAAAGCGGGTGTATACAAGTACCAATACAATGGCAGTAACTGGGTTGAAATTGGATCCTATGATTGGTCGGCACTTATAACTGGCGTAAAAGGGTATTTCAATACTACTGGATTTACAATGGCAGATTTTCCAAATGACACACGTCAAGGTGAGTATCTTTCGGATGATGAATTTAGTCCAGATGTAAATATATTAGACATCGTGTCTTCTTCAACAAATGGAATAACTGAATATACTGCATCTAATTTTGGCGGAGCAATGCAGGGCGATATTCTTACTGCCTCCTTTAATGGTACAATTAATAGATATTCTCTCAATATAGATGGAACAACACTTTCATCAAAAGACAATGGCTTTTTAACCGGATTCGGTAATATCCCGTTGGATTTAATTGCCCTGGGAGATGATAGCCAATTCCCAGGCACAATTTGGGTAGCCACTTATGGAGCCAATGATATTACCGTATTTGAACCCGGGGATGTTGTAAACTGTTTTCAGCCTGGAGATTTAGAATATGTTGCGACTGCCGACTATGATGGTGACGGATATACCAATTTCGATGAAATAAGCAACGGAACCAATCATTGTTCTGCCGGGAGCAAGCCAAATGATAATGACGGAGATTTTATCTCAGATTTAAACGACCCCGACGATGACAATGACGGTATTCCGGATAATCAGGATGTGTTTGCTATTGACTCACAGAACGGATTGGCAACAAATCTTCCTATCAGTTATCCGTTTTTTAATAATGATCCCGGATCAGGATTCTTTGGTTTAGGATTTACTGGCCTTCAACTAAATCCATCTGGTAACACAAATTATTTAACTCAGTTTGACCCTGATAACTTGTCATTTGGAGGAGCTGGTGGAAAAGCGACTGTTGACGAAGTTTCTTCGGGTGATGCATTAAATTCCCAAAATTCCCAAGAGAATGCTTTTCAATTTGGAATCAATGTTGATTCAAATTCAACACCCTTTACCATCCATTCCAAAATTGAAACACCTTTTAACGGGGCTGCTCCTTTACCAACACAATCTTATGGGATTTTTATAGGCAATGGAGATCAGGACCACTATCTGAAGGTCGCCATGATGGACGGGATTACAAGTGGTGATGGCGTTTATGGTTTTGAAGTGGTATTGGAAAATAATGGAATTAGTTCAATCTCAACATTTGATGCGCCTGGTCTTTTGCAGGCCTCCAGTGTTGATTTATATATTAGCATAGATCCAGGTTTAAACTCTGCCCAAGCATTCTATTCATTGAACAGTGGGATAACTATCAATCCTTTAGGAAGCACCTATGAACTCCCTGCCAACTTTCTCGATCCCAATGACAATAAAGGATTAGCTGTAGGTTTGATTGGCACTTCTGGTACTTCCGGGTCTACTTATATCGCAACATGGGATTTTATTATTATCACAGAGGATGACGCTAGTTCGCTCTTAGCACTTACAAGCCCGATTGATTTTGGTCAGTCTACTATTAATACTAGTCCTGATGTGTTAAATTTAGAAATTAAAAATCTTGGAAATCCTACATCTGGCGCTATTCAGATTACCCAAATAAATGTTTTAGGCCTTCATGCTAATTTATTTACCACCAACTTGGCATTACCGATATCAGTTGGTCCGGGATCAGTAACAATCATTCCTGTTACCTTCACCCCAAATGTAATTGTTGGTATTAAATACGCCTCACTTGAAATTCTTCACGATGGTGTTAATAGTCCGCTTATAGTACCCCTAACAGCAGAATTGATTGATTTAATGCCCGTGGTTCGTATAAGTGCTGGTAGTCCAACAAATATCCCTAACACAGATGGTGGTCCCGACTGGGAATCAAATCCTTCAGATGGTGCTTATAATGGCATATCCTACTCAGTAAATACTGGAAATAACTTTGCAAGTAGCTTTGCTTATGCCAACAGGCACAGTTCCATCCCTGCATATATAGATCAAAACACATTCAATGGGTTATTCAACAGTGAACGTTTTGATATAAATGCTGACCCTGAAATGGAATTTTCAATTCCTTTGGCTGATGGTAATTATACCGTTAATCTCTTCATGGGAAATAGTTTTTCAGGTACAAGTCAGCCTGGTGAAAGGGTGTTTGACATCCTTATTGAAGGGTCAGTTGTTCAGGATGATGTCGATTTAATATCGACGTTCGGACACGAGGTAGCTGGGATGCTCTCCTATTCTGCAACCGTAAATGATGGGGTATTGAACATCTCTTTCGGGCATGTAGTGGAAAATCCACTAATCAATGCAATAGAAATTATTGGTATGACGGCAATCCCTTGTCAATGGAATGATTTGGCCTCCTCAAGTTTGGAGAAGTTAGAGGCTCAAAGCGCTAAAGTTGGAGACAAGTTATATGTGTTGGCAGGATTTTTGTCTAATCTACAAATAACAGGTGCAACGGAGATTTATGATTCTAATACAGACGTCTGGAGTGTGGGTGCACCAATGCCCATACCAGTAACACACATGGGAGTAGCCGTTGTTGGTACGGATATTTGGGTTGTTGCAGGTTTTGTAGGGAATCATCCTGGCCCAGCAACAGATAAGGTTCAAATTTATGATACGGTATCGAATACTTGGACTTTTGGTCCTGATCTTCCAGCACCCAGAGCATCCGGAGCCGTTACTTTCAACAATGGGAAGTTACATTACTTTGGAGGATTACTTCCTGATAGAGTAACCGATGTTGGCGAGCATTATGTTTTGGATATAAATAATCAAGGCTTGGGTTGGGTTCCTGCCGCAGCGCTTCCAAACCCTAGAAATCATCTTAGTGCGGCAAGTGTTAATGGTTTAGTTTACGCCATTGGTGGACAATATGGTCATGATAATGAGGTGCAAGATCAAACTTTCTTGGATGTCTATGATCCGGCCACAAACACGTGGGCAAGATTAGCAGACCTTCCATCTGCGCGCTCACATTTTGAACCAGGAACTATAGTCCATAATGGTAAAATTATCATAGTTGGAGGCAGACAGGGTGATTTTTTCTTTGATGATGTTACAGAATATAATCCTAATACCAATGAATGGTCTGAAAGGTGTAAGCTCCCTGAAAAATTATTAGCTCCTGCTGCCAAAGTGTTTGGAGATAGATTGATAGTAACCAATGGTGGAGTGGATGGAACTTGTTGCCCATCTAATTTAACCAGATATATTTCTATTGAACCAGAATTCGCTCCATTAGTGCTTAATCCAATTGCAGATCAGTCAAACCAAGTAGGAGAGGCTAGTTCCCTAGTATTATTTGCAAGTGGAGGTGATCCCAATGCAAATGTAACCTATATCATCACCGGTCAACCTGCGGGATTGATTGTTGAACCAACTAATGGTCAAATTACAGGTACAGTAAGCCCCTCAGCTTTAACTGGTGGTCCAAATAATGATGGTATCCATATTGTGACCGTCACCGCTACTAAGCCTGGTTCTGTGGATGTTACTCAAGAGTTCACCTGGACGGCTACAAGCAATTCAGGTAATTTCTGGTTTGACAAGAACGAGAATGAATCCTATACGGCCCGTCATGAGTGTTCCTTTGTTCAGGCAGGAGATAAATTTTATATGTTTGGTGGTAGGGAGAATGCGCAGACCATGGATATTTATGATTACACTACCAACACATGGAATTCATTGGTTAATTCCGCTCCCGAAGAATTCAACCATTTCCAGGCGGTAGAATATCAAGGTTTGATTTGGGTCATAGGAGCATTTAAAACCAATAATTTTCCTTCTGAAATCCCTGCGGATTATATATGGACCTTTAACCCGTCTACACAAGAGTGGATTCAGGGTCCTGAAATACCAGCAGGAAGAAAAAGAGGTTCGGCCGGCTTGGTAGTATATAACAATAAATTCTATGTACTGGCCGGAAATACCATTGGCCACGATGGTGGTTATGTAAATTGGTTCGATGAATATGACCCCGCCACAGGAACTTGGACTGTACTTTCTGATGCCCCAAGAGCGCGTGACCATTTTCATGCTGCGGTTATCAATGGAAAATTATATGCTGCTTCAGGACGACTTTCTGGCGGTGCCGGAGGGGTTTTTGAACCAGTAATTTCCGAAGTAGATGTGTATGATTTTGCGACTCAAAGCTGGAGCACTTTGCCAAGTTCTCAAAATATTCCTACGCCAAGGGCTGCAGCAATAGTAGTTAATTTTGAAAATAAATTAATTGTTGCCGGGGGAGAATCATTAGCAAATACAACTGCTTTTGATATCACTGAAATCTATGACCCGGTTTCCCAATCGTGGTCCGTTGGTGCATCATTAAATCATCAGAGGCAAGGTACCCAAGGAATCGTTTCAGGAAATGGAATTTTTGTAGCAGGTGGGTCACCAAATCTAGGCGGTGGAAATCAAAAAAATATGGAATTCTATGGACAGGATAATCCTGTTGGAACAGCTAGTATAGCAAGCAGTCTTTCTGCTGACGACTTGGTAATTTTCGAAATTGGAGAAACAAAAACAATTACAATTATTAATAGTGGAGGTAATATTGGCACACTGCTGAATAGCATGACCTTATCGGGCCCCGATGCCAACTTATTTACTATTGATGCAGGGAATGTTCCTTTCAAGCTGATATCGGCTAATACTACGCATGATGTAATTGTTTCATACATAGGGACCGATTATGAAAGAAATGCGACACTTACCATTAATTATAATAATATGGATAGTATTATAATTGATCTTAATGTTTCTATCGTCCTATCATCTGAAACTTCACTCTTGAGCAGATTAAATGTATTTAGTGACTTTCAAAGCCAATCTATTGTAATTTCTGGTTTGATTATAGAACCTGCTGTTGCAAAACTTTACGATATGCTAGGCCGACAAGTCATTTCAAGTTCGTTGCTATTAAATGCAAGCAGACAAAATATAAAAGTCGATGGACTGGCAAAGGGTGTCTATGTCATTCGTATTGAAAGTAACACCGAAAAAATGACAAAGAAATTAATCATAAAATAATTGCTCTTAGTTATAGAATAAAGGAAGTAATTTCTTGGTAAAGCAATTTATATTTAAAAACCACCTGTTTTGCAGGTGGTTTTGTTTTGTGAAGGTCAAGGCAGTCTAGATATTTAATGAAATTAAAAAGGTCGAAATAGTCATTTGCATAATAACATATTTAGGAGATTATCTTTAAATATGCAAAGTTCCTTGCTTCGTTTCTTTTTGTGAAGTTTATAAGATGTATCCTTATAACGGTTACAATTGTCTAAAATTCAACTTTAATTTGCGTAAAAATGTCTTAACTCAATTATCATAAATTGCAAATTCCTTTCTAATAAGGGCAATGGGCACCAAAATATATTTCCCTAACCTTCTGAAGAGTGTTCTAATTGAGTCGAGTTTAAAGGGATTTACTTTTGTTCTTGCTTGCATTTCTTTAAAGTCTAAAACATGGTTTGTTCCGTTGAGCATGCTGTAGAGGGCACCAGGAAAGGGAAGTGGAAGTAGAATGATATTATCATTTAAAATTGTCCTTTCATGGTCAAACCAAAAATTCTCCTTATACATAAAATCGATTAGTTCAGGTTTCATGATTACACAAGATCCACAAAGCGTATTAAAATTTTTTAAGTTCAAATAGGTATATCTCTTACCTTCGGGGTATAAATATCCTTTTTTCACATACCAGCCAGCAATCGAAACTTTGGCATTTTTAGAGACAAAATCGCATATTCTGTTACTTATGCAATCATCCGAATCAACTGTCATCACATATGAAGCACCTTTACTCTTTGCGTAATCTACAGCAAATTTTATTTTTTTCCCCTTATCGGTTTCCTTTAACCACACGTCTGATGCCTCATTTTTCAAAATAGGTGGTGGAAAGTCAACTTGTAAAAATTCAACCCTGGTATCCTTGGTAAATTTTATTTCGGGAATTTCGTGACATGCCACAAATACTTTGAAATTTGTATTCGTCTGATTACAAATCGAAATAAGTGTCCGATTTAAGAGCCATGTGACGGCAGGCCAATCTGAAGAAACCGTTTTACTTCTAAAAGGCACTATAAATGCAAGCATAAAGTTTTGGTTAAGATTGGATAAATATTTGATTTAATACCATATTTTCAGACTTTCTCATAAATATTTAGAAAGCAGGGTTTGTCAATCATATCGTTAAATCTTTATTTTGGAGTTAAAAATACAATTTTTTAAGGAATAAAATTTTCAAAGAAACATCATTCGATGAAGAGAAAAAAGATTTGAACACCTTAAAAAGATTCAAGTAGAAAATGAAGATACAAGAGTTTAAATAAAAACAGGACCTATAAGCGTTTGGATTTCCAATCATATCGATTTCGAATAATGGCTAATATTTACCGCAGCGGATACTGGTTCCTCTTCAGTTAACGCTACTAAGGAAGTGCGAACAATATGTCAGCCCTTTTTTTGTGCAGTAAAATTTATTGCCTTTTATTGTAAATAAAAATCTTTCAAATCTTTCAAATTATTCATCATTTTCAAAAAAATAAAGGAAGCGTACAACAAAAAGCCCTTCAGAATTCTGAAGGGCTTTTTTAAACTTATTGTTGTAGAAATTAATATTTAATAACTCTCTCTGAGGCCAAATTTTTGCCTTGTGTCACACGCACGATGTAAACACCACTTTGCAGTTCCTTGCCAAATTTATAGGTTTCGCCCGATTCGAACTCACTGGAGTGCACTAATTTGTTATTCATATCGAACACCTTGATTTCGACTTTCCCTTCGAGGTTTTCTGAGTTCAATTTTATATTGAACTCTGTATCAGATGGATTTGGCCAAGTGCTTATGGTGAACAGACTTAGTTTAAAGCCATTGTTGGCAACCGGTGGTTGTGCACCTCCAGAGGTAGTAGAACATGGCTCACAAACAGGATCGGCATTCCAAATGACATTCTTATTTCCATGTACTCTGCTGGCAATAAACAAACCTGTCATATAAGTCGGCTCGGCCGCGTTGTTACCGTTAGCGGAGGCTCCCTTGGCCAAGATCTCGTTCCCATTTAGATGTATTCTTGCACGTACATTAGATCCTTGTTCAATCTGTACATCATCATCTACATAAAACACAACGTTCTTTCCGGTGGCATTTATAACCCCACCCTTGGCCAATGTCAATTTCTCTTTCAGATAAACATTTGTGCATCCACCAAAATTGATTTTGGCATTCTCAAAAGTTTTAATCTCATTTACATACACATTCGGCTGTGTGAAAGTGACAGTAGCACCTTGTTTGATGGTAATAGTATTATAAACCGAGCCTGATAATGATAGTGTTTGGTTATTGTTCACCGTCACGTTAGGGCTACTCGCTGTTGACTGCGTATTAAACAGGAAGGTCGGAATCGTAGGGGTTGCTGGTTGATAGATGGCAGTCCCAACCGTACTTCCCTGATTTAATAAAATGTTTGGCGCTTGCGCAAAACCGACCACAGTAGTCGCCTGATGTAATTTTATGGTTCCAGTTCCCGGCGTTTTGGCACCTACTGCACCAGATTGCACCAAGTTAGAACCGTGAAGGAACACTTCATTTATTGCTAGAATAGTATAGGATGATAATAGTGCACCTGCATCAAAGCCTGACACTGTATAGCTGGCAGTCGTGGTACAATTTGTTTCTGAAGTGACCTCAACCGTATAGATTCCATTACCGGAAACACTAACACTTTGACCATCGTTTGGCAAAGTAACACCCGTGCCTGACCAGGCATAGGACCTGATGTCACTTTGCGGCTGGGTTGTGTTGGCGGTCAAAACCACTACAGCACCTTGACAGAATGCTGGCAGTGCGCTTTGTGAGATTGTCACTGTAGGTACAATACCAGTAACAGTAACAACGGCATTGCAGGTGCTCGTATTTCCATTGAAATCTTTGACGGTTAGTACAACATTGTTTGCACCAATGTTGTTACAGCCAAATTCTGTCATAGAAACAACATAGGAAGCAATACCACAGGCATCTGTCGATCCACCATCAACATCGGCTCCAATAATACTTGCATATCCATTTGCATCCAATGCCACTGTGATATTTTGGCATACCGCAACTGGAGCTACATTGTCTTCCACGGTTACGATCGCTGTCGCCGTAGCAACATTATCATTGTTGTCAGTAACTGTAAGAGTCACGGTATTTGTCCCAACATCCGAGCAATCAAAAGAGTCGGGAGAAACTGTCATGCTCGAGATGCCGCAGGCATCCGATGACCCATTGTTTATCTGTGTGGCGGTGATGCTTGCTATTCCAGCAGCATTCAACTCAATAGTAATATCTTGAGCAATGGCAACAGGTGGCACATTGTCTTCGACCGTTACGGTTGCGGTGCATGATGCAATATTTCCATTTCGATCAGTCGCAGTAAGCGTTACCGTGTTTGTTCCTACATTGTCACAATTGAAATCATAGGTATCCAATGTTAGACTTGCAATGACACAGGCATCGCTGGCGGACAGTTTGACTTCATCCGCTGTAATGGAGACATTTCCGGAAGCATCCAACTGTACCGTAATGTTCTGGCACTCCACAACAGGTGGTGTGTTGTCAATGACCGCTACAGAAGCGATACAAGTAGAGGTGTTGCCACTTGTGTCGGTTACCGTTAATTCCACATTATTTTCATTATCAGAAAATATAATAGTGTGGCTTCCCAGATTTCCAACTACTGTATTGCTGTATTGCGACCATCCATCTGAACCAGAATCGCTGGACACGTTTCCATTGTTGACATCCTGATTTCTTCTCAA
>JBGTDZ010000311.1:0-8492 GCA_041748055.1 Aquaticitalea sp. | reverse complement strand
TTGGTTGAAAAAAGTTGGGGATAAAATCAGTGAAGGTGATATTCTGGCTGAAATCGAAACCGATAAAGCAACGATGGAGTTTGAGTCGTTTCACGAAGGGACCTTGCTGCACATTGGTGTGAAAGAAGGCGAAACCACGAAAGTTGATGAATTGTTGGCAATAATTGGTGAAGAAGGTGAAGATATTTCTGACCTATTAAAGGGAGGAAGTTCAAAAGAAAAGGATTCAGAAACTAAAGAAACCAAAAAAGAAGTCAAAGAGGATTCCAACTCTGTTAAAAAAGAAACTAATCCCGAAGATAGCGAAACTCAGGCTGACGAATCCAAATCAGAATCCAAAGACAAGGAATCTGATTCCAAAGAAGACACTTCCGATAAAGCATCCAAAAACGAATTACCAGATGGCGTTACCGTTGTTACAATGCCTCGATTGAGCGATACTATGGAAGAAGGCACTGTTGCCACTTGGTTAAAGAAAGTAGGTGATAAGGTTGAAGAAGGCGATATCCTTGCGGAAATAGAAACAGATAAAGCGACCATGGAATTTGAATCCTTTCAATCAGGTACGCTATTGCATATAGGCTTGAAAGAAGGCGAATCTGCAAAAGTGGATGTCTTGTTGGCCATTATAGGTCCAGAAGGAACAGATGTTTCTGATGTTGCGAAAAATTTTAAAGAAGGAGGAAGTTCTGTAAAAAAAGAAGAGGCTCCCAAAAATGAATCTTCAAAAGAAACTGATAAGAAAGAAGACAAATCATCTTCTGAGACAAAGTCAGATTCTAAACCTGAACCCAAGAAGCAAGATACTTCGCAATCCTCTGACGGGAGTCGTGTGTTCGTTTCGCCATTGGCAAAGAAAATGGCTGATGAGAAAGGTATTAATATTTCTCAGGTTAAAGGTTCAGGAGAGAATGGTCGTATTGTTAAGCGCGACATTGAAAACTATAGTCCTGGAGCAAGTTCGCCAGCAACTGTTGGCAAATTCGTCCCAACTGGTCAAGAAGACTTTGATGAGAAACCAAATTCTCAAATGCGTAAGGTAATTGCCAAGCGTTTGGCCGAATCTAAATTTACAGCCCCGCATTATTATTTGAATGTGGAGTTTGACATGACAAATGCCATTGCATTTAGAGAGCAATTCAATTCAATACCTGATACAAAAATTTCATATAACGATATGATCGTGAAAGCTTGTGCTTTGGCATTAAAGGCGCATCCACAAGTAAATTCACAATGGTTTGCCGATAAGATGCGTTTGAACAACCATGTGCATATCGGTGTGGCTGTGGCTGTTGAAGACGGCTTGGTCGTTCCGGTTGTGAAGTTTGCCAATGAGCAAAGTTTACCACAGATTGGAGCTGCAGTTAAGGATTTTGCAGGGCGCGCAAAAAATAAGAAATTGACACCGCAAGAAATGGAAGGTAGTACATTTACCGTTTCCAATCTTGGAATGTTTGGGATTGAAAGTTTCACTTCGATCATCAACCAACCGAATTCTGCCATCCTTTCCGTTGGTGCGATTGTAGAGAAACCAGTTGTGAAGAACGGACAAGTAGTTACAGGGAATACGATGAAACTTTCATTGGCCTGTGACCACAGAACGGTTGATGGTGCTACTGGAGCGCAATTCCTTCTCACGTTAAAAGGGTTTATTGAGAACCCGATCACCATGCTGATATAAAATTTTCCACATATAAATGAAATTACATCCTGCCTAGCGCAGGATTTTTTTATCTTTAAACTCAAATCAAAATGAAGATGAAATCAATTTTATATTTCTTTATTACAATCTTTATAATAGGTTGCAAATCCAAAGTCGTAGAAACACCGCAAGATACCATTCAACCGGTTGTCAAAACACCTTCTTCTGTATCGCCTAATGTGAAAGTATTGAATTTCGTAACAAGTGAAGAACTTAAGGAAAGTGTAAGTTATTTGGCTTCGGACGAATTGGAAGGTAGGGAAACTGGAAGTGCAGGTATTGAAAAAGCAGCAACCTTCATAGAAAACAAACTGAAATCCTATAATGTGAAACCTTATTTTGAAACCTATCGGGATAATTATGATGCTAAAGGTAAAAAAGCATTTAACGTCATAGGCTTTATTGAAGGTAATGATCCGATATTAAAAAAGGAACTCATCATTCTCGGCGCACATTATGACCATATTGGCTTTGAAAAGGCAGTTGACAATGATTCGATTGCCAATGGGGCCAATGATGATGCCACTGGAACGGCAGCGGTCTTGGCTATGGCCCGATATTTTGCTGCAAAAAAGAACAATAAACGCAGTATCATGTTCACCTTATATTCTGGAGAGGAAATGGGATTGTTGGGATCAAAACATTTGGCCGATAAACTTAAAGGTGAAAACATCAACCTTTACACGATGATTAATTTTGAAATGATTGGTGTACCTATGGCCGATAAGGACTACGACGCTTATTTCACGGGATTTGAATTATCAAATATGGCCACGAAGATGAACGAATATGTCGATTATAAAATGTTGGGACTGTTGTCTAAAGCGAAAGAGTTCCAGTTGTTTTATCGCTCTGATAATTATTCATTCTTTAAAGCTTTCAATAAGCCTTGTCATGCCATTTCAACATTTGATTTTACCAACTTTGAATACTATCATCACGTAGATGACGAGGCGGATAAAATGGATTATGCGTTTATGGCGAATTTGGTGAATAAGCTGATACCTGCATTTGAATTCATGAGCAATACAGCAACCGACGAAATAAAAATGAATGAGTAAGCACGTTATCATTACAGGAACAAGTAGGGGAATTGGTCATGACTTGGTCAAACTTTTTTCGAAACAAGGACATCAGGTGTTGGCGTTATCTCGAAATGAGAATCCAGTAAAACTTCTAAAGCTTAAGAATGTCACCGCGTTTCCTTTTGACTTAGGGGATGCTGATGCCTATAAGAAAGTCAATGAGTTTATTGGAAGGGAATGGAAGCATGTGGATATCCTTATCAACAATGCAGGGAAATTACTTAATAAGCCTTTTGCCAATACCACTATCAGCGATTTTGAGGAAGTGTATCAAACCAACGTCTTTGGTCTCGCGGAATTGACAAGGCAAACGCTACCTTTTATGATGAAAGGAGGGCATGTAGTGAACATCAGTTCGATGGGTGGTGTTCAGGGAAGTTCAAAATTCCCCGGGTTAGCGGCCTATAGTTCAAGTAAAGCTGCAATTATAGGTTTGACCGAATTGTGGGCGGAAGAGTATAAAGATTCTGGAATCTCCTTTAATGTATTGGCTCTTGGTGCAGTTCAAACTGAAATGCTTGAAGAAGCTTTCCCTGGGTATAAAGCACCAATATCTGCGTTGGAGATGGCCGCGTACATTTACCAATTTGCTTGTACGGGCAATCAATTTTATAACGGAAAGCTATTGCAGGTTTCCAATTCTACGCCATAAACAATTATTTTCAACTCTGTCATTATTTATTTCCTTATTGCTATATTTATAAAAAATTGTTATTGTGGGTCTAAAACTATCTTGCAGACGAATCATTAACGCGCTATTGTAAGGCTTTTTTGGCATGACGGCTCTTTTCTTCTATTAATTTTTGAATGTGACTACTGTGCCTTGACCTTTCTTAACCTTGTTGCTTTTTCCAATTTTTATAAGTCATTTCAAATTTAATTTCACCTTTACCGTGAGTGCCGATTTCTGTCCATCCAGCTTTGCGGTAAAATGTTTCAGCCCTTGTGTTGGGTGAAGTTCTTAGCCAAATATTTGTTTCTGATTGCTCAAAATACCATTCAAGCATTATCTCATGAAGTTGTCTTCCGATACCTTGCTTTTCAAACTCCGGTCGTAAGAATAATGCCCAAATGTTTTTGTCTTGTAAATCTACAATTGAAAAACCAATAACTTCATCATCGATTTCACAAACCCAGCCTTTTCCTCGTTTGGTTATAAATTCGGCACAGTCTTCATCAGTTACTAAATTGGGATTTGAAAGCGTATTTTCCGTTACAGAATTCCTTACCAACTGAATCTGTTGTATATCAGTAATCTTTGCTTGTCTTACCGTCATTCTTCCTTAGAGTTGTTTAATAAATGGTTCTTTTTTATAGATTGCGAGGCATCTCGGCGATAAGTAGTTGCTGGTTGGTGTTTATCTGTTAAAGTGCATACCAAACCGAAAAGTTCACAGCAATTTTAAGATGTGACTAGGACAAACAATTACTTATAGCCGGGTTTATTGTCCAACGTTTTTGTTATTCTTTAGGATTAATTCCTGCCTTAATAAAAATATCTTGCAATTCTTTTTCTATCTGAAATGGTTGTAGGGGAGGAACATTGGCTCCGCCAGGATTTCCAACTGGAATTATTCCGACAAATGATTTTACCCCACCAAAAAGCAATCGTGGAATTTGTCCGAAGATTTCTTTTCCGCTTTTAATTTTAAACCCAAATTGCAACATTTTCCAATGAACATATGTGTGGGAATAGGGATACTTTTGTCCTAATATGTGGGCTCTTTCTAAATGATTCCAAGCGATTTTTAAATTACCAGAAGCGTATTCAGTTTGGTATTTTCTCAATTCTTGGTTGTAATATGGTTTTAGACTTTTGGGAATTGAAGTATAAAATTTCATATCAGTATATTTTTATTTTTTCTGTCTTTTTTAATTTTACCCTTTGTTTTTTTGAGTTTGCCCAAAGCCCGGTTTTAACCGAATTAGTTACTATGTATTTCTGAATGTTTTGTAGTGTTGGTTAACAACTAATTTAGTAAATAAAATTGGAACGTAAGGAAAGGTGGTAATTAAAATTCAATTGTGAATTTTGAAATATATTTTTAAAATATTGTACATTTATTTATATTAATAATTAGTATGGAAGAGAATATCTGCATTCTAATGTCGGATTTGTCTGGTTATACCGCACTTACAGAAGCACATGGCGCTATTTCTGCAGCAGACCTTATTGATAAGTATATCGCAATTGTAGAAGATTGTCTTGTCGGTGATAGTCATCTGCAAGAACGTACAGGGGATGAATTGATGATTGTTTCTAAAACTCCAGATTTTTTACTAGCTACGGCAACTAGGATTATTAACACGACATCCAAAGAGCATAATTTTCTTCAGGTTCATGGTGGTTTACATTATGGAAAAGTCCTTAAAAGGCGTGAGAGCTATTTTGGAACTACCATAAACCTGACCTCAAGAATTGCAGCCAAAGCAAGTCCCGGCACTTTTTGGTGTTCAAAAGAGTTTATAGAAGCACTATCTGATAAATCTCATGTTATGCTACAATCTATGGGTATGCACAGTTTTAAAAACATAACTGGTTCTATGGAATTATATGAGTTAAGCATTGAAAACAAAAACATAGTATTTATTGATAGCATTTGCAGGATGTTGATTTTGGATACTAAACAAGGCCTAAAGCATCCCACATTGGAAAATGTTTATTTTTGTTCGTCCACCTGCCTTGATATCTACTTAAAAAATCAAACGACCAATCTCGAAGTCAACTAACCACTATATTTTGAAGCATCTTAATCTTCTTTTTCCTGTATGGCACCAAGTATATTGTTTGTAAAAAATATGGTTTGTCATCGCTGTATCCTTGCGGTGAAGGAAATTTTATTAAAATTATCCATACAGTTTCAACAGGTTAGTATAGGCGAAATTCATTTAACGGGAAGTATCTCAAAAGAGCAAAATGATTTGTTAAGTACAAGCCTTGTAAAAATAGGGCTTGAATTGATTGATAACCGGATGCGTGGCATGGTTGAAAAAATAAAACAACTGGTGCTAATGAGGGCAAGGAAGGAAGTTGACGCAAAGGAACATAAAATGAAGCTCTCTGTTTTTCTTTCGGAACACCTGCACCACGAATATACTTATCTGAGCAGTTTTTTTTCTGCAATAGAAGGGCGAACCATTGAAAATTATTTTATTGAACAACGGATTGAAAAAGTAAAAGAACTGTTGGTATATAAAGAAATGACTTTGTCTGAAATTGCTTTTGAAATGGAGTATAGCAGCGTTGCACATCTGTCTAACCAGTTTAAGAAAATTACCGGTTTAACCCCTTCACATTTCAAACAAGTAGGTTCTCATAAGCGAAAATTGCTTGACCAAGTATAATCCCAAAATTCTGCAAGTCAATCCCAAAGTGATGTAATAACAACAAACCATGTCGATGCTATTTTTGCCCTATCAAATTATTTAAAAACTTAAATCAAAAATTATGAAATCAGAATTTAAATTAGGTAACATTACTCAAAGCAGCAAACAACATTGTGGTAAATCAAATTGCACTTGTGAAAATTGTAACTGTGGAAGTACTTGTGCGTGTAAAGATTGTAAATAAGCATTCTTTGCATTTAAATTTTAAGCCACTCTTTTAAAGAGTGGCTTGTTTATTTTTGTTTATTATCTAGGAATTATCAACCGCCGCCTTATATTTAATTGGTTTCAAAGGTTTAACCCTAATGTAGAAATATATAGCCATAAGAATATCAATTGTTAAGCAAAATATACCATAGCCTTCGGGTGCCGTTGAACTTATAAATGGAAATAGAATATCCCAAATCCCGTGAAGAATAAGACCTATGATGATTAGCATAAAATTCTTCTTATAGCCAAAATAAGAAAGTGCAACAAATACGGCAACACCGAGAATGGCATACATTAGTGAGTGGGCATCGTGCCAAGTAAAACCAATGTAGATAAAAGCAATCCCAACTAATGTTAGAGCGCCAATCAGTCGTTTTTCTAAAAACCTGAGTATTTCTACCAAACAAATTATAAAAATGGTTGTAATAATTCCAATATGAAAATCATTCATTGTTTCAAATTTTTAGTGTCATGGTTTTAAGCTGGAAACACATGCTTGTATACAAAATATTTATTGGGTTTATCTAATGCAATATATAGCTAAATTTTAAATCATCGATTTATGGCGAAAAAAAAAGGATAGCTTTGTGATATGCAGTTTTGTCGGCTGCCATTATTGCAAGTAGTTTCCAATGTATCCTATTTTCCAAAACGGAATATATTCATTCCAACCGAAAAAGAATGAAAAAAAGGCATGGATAAGTGGCGCGGAAAGGAAGCTCAATAAAATGTAAAGCAACGATTTCTGAAGGTTCATTTTTAAAACTGCAGGCGGTAGTAGTACATTGATCAACATTGGTATGGGATAATAGATCCACCATTTTAGACCCATATTTGCGCCATACTTTCCGAATAACATTCCAAATACAACAACAATTATAGAAAGGAAAAAAATCAAATATTGCTTTTCAATAAATTCACTTTTTTTGAATATAATGCGAATGATAAGCATGAAAATAATGAGAGAAAATAAAATCATTATCGGAAACCGATGTGAAAATTGACTTGCTAGTGGGTACATGATATGTGAATAAAGATGGTCGGTGCTAAATTTTTTTGACTATGATTAGTTGCGTGAATAACTTCAAGTTAAGTGTTGAATCTATTGTTCATTAAATTTGAACTTTTGTATCATCAAGTTGCAATGGGTTTATTGTTTCGGCTCCATTCACTCCAAGAGCCGACATATAGTTTTGGGAGTTCCAGATCCGCATAAGCCATTGCCAAAAGTGTGTGACAAGCAGTAACGCCCGAACCGCAATGCACAATGATGTTTTCGGTTTTAAGGTTTCCGAAAATCGTTTCATAATTCCTTTTTAGAATATCTGGCGATAAAAACAAACCATCGTCATCCAAATTTTCGGTAAAAGGAACATTGATTGCTCCCGGAATATGTCCTGCAATCAAATCAATGGGTTCGGTGAAGCCATCGTATCGCGACGCATCACGGACATCAATGACGAGATGATCTTTGGATTGGGACACGCTTTCCACTTCATCCATGTCGGCCATTGGTAATTTCCATTGATTCACCTCATACACTTCAGCTGCATTGGGAGTTTCTGTTTTTGAAGTTAACGGAAGACCGTGTTTTTCTGCTGCTTGAATCCCGCCATTGAGCACCTGCACTTTTTCGTGTCCAATGGATTTCGACATCCACCACAACCGCGCTGCTGCATTGGCACCTAGTTTATCATCGTAAATGACCATATGGGATGTTGGCGTTATGCCAAGACTGGATAGTGTATTTGCAAAATCTCTGGTGTTTGGTAGGGGATGCCGTCCACCTATGGAAACATCCTCTTTTATGTCCGCAAGTTGTGTATTTAGGTCTAAAAAGAATGCGCCTTCAATATGTTTTGCCTCATAATTGGATTTCGCATCTTTCCCATTGTCCGCATCCACAAGGATGACATTTTTGGATGGAATGAGTTTCCGCAATTCGGATGCTTGGATTATGGGAGACATTTTTTCGGTCATTTTTCTCTTTTCAATTTCAATTTCAATCTTCATACAGGCCCAGTCGATTTTTTAGTAACTGTAGTTCCGATTGCAACGCTTCAATACGCTCCAACAGATTTAAGGCCGTGTCAATACCCTCATAATTG
>JBGTDZ010000310.1:0-6846 GCA_041748055.1 Aquaticitalea sp. | reverse complement strand
TTCCATTTTTCCTATTATGGTTTTGAATGGATAAAACCTATCGGAAATTATACCTATGTTATTTTTGCCGTCTGTGGACTTTCAGCCTTATTCGTTGCAATCGGACTAAAATATCGTTTGGCCATCATTGCGTTCTTTTTGAGTTTTACCTATATTGAATTGATGGATAAAACCACCTATCTCAATCATTATTACTTTATAAGTGCATTAAGTTTCTTGATGGTGTTTTTACCTGCAAACGCCTATTTTTCGGTAGATAATTTAATTAAAAAAACAAGATTTTTGACCATTCCAAAATGGACGATTGATAGTATCAAACTATTGGTAGGCATCGTATATGTGTATGCAGGTCTCGCCAAACTGAATTCGGATTGGTTGTTAAAGGCCATGCCATTAAAGATTTGGCTCCCTTCCAAATATGATTTGCCATTTTTGGGCGAATCTTTTATGCAGCAGAACTGGTTCCATTTTGCCATGAGCTGGTGCGGAATGCTTTACGACTTGTCCATCCCTTTCTTACTGCTCTATAAACGTACCCGTTGGTTTGCTTTTGGTCTAGTGGTTTTCTTTCACATGTTCACAAGTGTGCTGTTTCCAATCGGTATGTTTCCATATGTGATGATTGTTGCGGCCTTGATATTTTTTGATGCGGATGTTCATGAACGTTTTTTAAATGGACTCAGATTCATTTTAAAACCATTTAAATTCAAATTAGATAAGATTGAAGAAAGAATCTATCACTACAAAAGTCAAAAATGGCTGTTGCCTATCATCACTTTATTTTTCATCATCCAATTAGCGCTTCCATTTCGATATCTCTTGTATCCAAATGAGTTGTTTTGGACGGAGCAAGGGTATCGTTTTTCATGGCGTGTAATGCTGATGGAAAAAATGGGTTACACGACATTTAAAATTGTTGATGGAAATACGGGTCAAGGTTTTTTGGTGGACAATGCCGATTTCTTGACACCGTTTCAGGAAAAACAAATGAGCTCTCAACCAGATTTTATTCTGGAATATGCGCATTTTTTGGGCGACCATTTTAAAAGCCAAGGATATAAAAATGTCCAGGTATTTGCGGAAAGTTATGTTGCCCTCAACGGTCGATTGAGCCAACCCTATATTGACAGAAGTATCGATTTATATAAAGAAAACGAATCATTCCAGCACAAAAACTGGATTTTACCATTCAATGATGAGATTAAAGGATTTTAGCATTTTTATACTATTCCTGATAAGTTTTTCAGGAGTTTCACAAAACATAATTTCAGGCATTGTGACCAATGCACAGACGCAACAACCAGTGGCGAACGTCGAGGTATATGATAAAATTTCTGGCCTTCTGACTAGAACTGATACTTCAGGATTTTATGAATTTCAAACCACGAAAAGCAATCTTACACTAATCTTTTTCTCTTATGATTTTGACGTGAAAGAAGTTGAATTGAAAGTTCCGCAAAGCGCCTCGATAGATGTCTCCTTGGACCAACTTGCGGTAGCTTTATCTGAAGTTGAAATCACAGCGAGAAAAACCAAAGTCTTTGAATTATCTCGTTTAAAAGATGTTGAAGGCACCTCAATTTTTGCAGGAAAGAAAACGGAAGTGGTTTTAGTGGAGCAATCCATGGCAAATTTAGCCTCCAATAACGCACGACAAATTTACAGTCAAGTTGTTGGTTTGAATATTTATCAAAATGACGATGCCGGTTTGCAATTGAATGTCGGCGGACGAGGTCTGGACCCAAACCGGACGGCCAATTTCAACACCCGACAAAACGGTTATGACATCAGTGCCGATGTGTTGGGCTATCCGGAAAGTTATTACACCCCGGCGTCCGAAGGTTTGAAAGAAATTCAGGTGATTCGCGGTGCGGCATCACTTCAGTATGGGACGCAGTTTGGTGGCTTGATTAATTTTAAGATGAAAGAGCCTAATCCAAATAAACCATTTGAGCTGATTACCAGAAACACTTTGGGAAGTTTTGGCCTGTACACCAATTTTACGAGTATCAGCGGTACGAAGAATAAATGGAGCTATTATAGTTATTTTAATTATAAAAAAGGGGATGGGTTCCGGCCAAACTCTGAATTTGAATCCAAAAATACCTATGCACACATCGGATATCAATTCAATACTAAAACATCGCTAACGGGAGAATTGACCTATTTGCGGTATTTGGCACAACAAGGTGGTGGATTGACCGACGAAATGTTTAGTGAAGATCCATACCAGAGCAATCGTGCCCGAAATTGGTTTCAGGTGGATTGGTTGTTGTACAATCTCAAATTCGAACATAAATTTTCTGACAACACTAATTTCAGTTTTAACGCTTTTGGTTTGAAGGCATCACGATATGCGCTGGGTTTTCGAACAAATCGGGTGGACCAAATTGACCCAAATACAGAACGTGATTTGATTAAAGGTGATTTTAAAAACTATGGATTTGAAGCTCGAATTTTAAGTAAATACATTGTGTTTGATAAACCATCCACATTTCTTCTGGGAACCAAATTCTATCGTGCCAACAATTCTGAACAGCAAGGACCGGGAAGCAATGGCATCGATCCAGATTTTGATATTCAATCGGAACAATACCCAAACTATCCAAGTCAGTCCAACTTTGATTTTCCAAATTTAAATGTCGCTGTCTTTGGAGAAAATATCTTATATCTGAATGATAAATTGTCCGTGACGCCCGGTTTCAGATTTGAATATATCAAAACTCAAAGCGAAGGTTTTTACAAACGAATCAATACGGACGCTGCAGGGAATGTGATTTTTGAGGAAACCATTAATGACAATCGTGATTTTGAACGCTCGTTTGTCCTTTTGGGAATTGGCTTAAGCTATAAACCGACAACCACCTTTGAAGTTTATGGCAACATTTCCCAAAACTACCGTTCGGTAACTTATACGGATATCAATATCAATAACCAGGCTTTTGCCATCAATCCAGACATTACCGATGAAAAAGGATTCACTACGGATTTGGGGCTTCGCGGGAATTTCAAAAATTTCGTATCGTATGATTTAGGGGTCTTTGGACTATTTTACAATGGCCGCATTGGTTTTGTCCAAAAAGGACTTTCCGATGGTCGCGTCATAAGTGAGCGAGGCAATGTTGGTGATGCCGTATTATATGGTGTTGAATCGCTGTTTGATTTTAATCTGAAGAAAATTTTAAAAATGAACAATGATTTAAGTTTAAATTATTTCATAAATTCTTCATTTATCAGTTCAGAATATACTGCTTCAGAACAAGCTGGAGTTAAAGGAAATCAGGTGGAATTTGTTCCCGATGTAAACGTCAAGACTGGTTTGAAATTCGGGTTTAAAAACTTTTTGGCCAATATTCAATATACTTATTTATCCCAACAATTTACGGATGCTACCAATTCGCAAGCTGCCAATATCAGCGGCGTTATTGGTGAAATTCCGAGCTATGATATTCTGGACGTTTCATTTTCCTATACTTACAAACGGTTTAAATTGGAAACAGGAATTAATAATCTGTTGGACAAAGCATATTTTACGCGGCGTGCAACAGGATATCCTGGGCCAGGAATTATTCCTTCTTCGCCTTTGAATTGGTACGCCACATTACAGATCAAGATTTAAAAATGACTTAGTTATGATAGCAATATTAATCGTATCTTTGCACGCAATTAAACCGTAATTGCAATGACATCACATCATAACAAAATAGTGGGCGAAGGATTGACCTACGACGACGTTTTATTAGTTCCAGCCTTTTCAGAAATACTCCCTCGAGAAGTCAATATCCAGACACAATTTACCCGAAACATTAAAATTAACATCCCAATCATCTCCGCAGCGATGGATACAGTGACGGAAAGCGCCATGGCCATTGCAATAGCGCGTGAAGGTGGTATTGGTGTGCTTCATAAAAATATGACCATTGCAGAACAGGCAAACGAGGTGAGAAAGGTAAAACGTGCCGAAAGCGGGATGATAACCGATCCAGTGACCTTGACTTTGTATGCAAAGGTTATGGATGCCAAACAAAATATGGCAGAACATGGTATTGGAGGTATCCCCATTGTGGACGACCAGGGAACTTTAAAAGGGATTGTCACCAATCGTGATTTGCGTTTTGAAAAGGATAACAACAGACCGATTGTTGAGGTCATGACAAAGGATAATTTAATCACTGCTCCAATTGGAACCTCCTTGCAAGAGGCAGAAGGCATCCTTCAGAAAAACAAAATTGAAAAATTGCTGATTGTTGATGACAATTATAAGCTGGCTGGATTAATTACTTTTCGTGATATCACAAAATTGACCACAAAACCTATTTCCAATAAGGACAGTTTTGGTCGTTTGAGAGTGGCTGCGGCTCTTGGCGTCACGCCCGATGCGGTTGATAGGGCAGAAGCTTTGGTGAATTCTGGAGTCGATGCCGTGATTATTGACACCGCCCATGGCCATACCAAAGGAGTGGTAACCATATTAAAAGCGATAAAGAAAAAATTCCCAAAATTGGAAGTTGTTGTAGGCAATATTGCTACAGGCGCTGCCGCTAAATATTTGGTCGAGGCTGGCGCAGATGCTGTAAAAGTCGGGATTGGACCAGGTTCTATCTGTACCACACGTGTGGTTGCCGGTGTCGGATATCCACAGTTTTCAGCAGTTTTGGAAGTGGCAGAAGCGATCAAAGGTTCTGGAGTTCCTGTGATTGCAGATGGAGGTATTCGTTATACTGGCGACATTCCAAAAGCAATAGCAGCAGGCGCCGATACCGTGATGTTGGGTTCATTATTGGCCGGAACGAAAGAATCCCCCGGAGAAACCATTATTTATGAGGGTAGAAAATTTAAGTCTTATAGGGGTATGGGTTCTGTAGACGCCATGAGGCAGGGCAGTAAGGACCGTTATTTCCAGGATGTGGAAGATGATATCAAAAAACTCGTTCCAGAAGGCATTGTTGGTCGTGTGCCCTATAAAGGTGATTTGTATGAAAGCATCCATCAATTTGTTGGAGGATTACGTGCCGGGATGGGCTATTGCGGAGCGAAAGACATAGCAACTTTGCAAGAAACTGGCCAATTTGTTAAGATTACTGCCTCCGGAATCAATGAAAGCCATCCGCATGATGTGACAATCACTCAGGAATCTCCTAATTATTCGAGATAGAGCAAAGGTTTCGTTTGTTTGTTGCTGAATCTATAACTTATACCCTAATGGGTGTTGAAATTTATGTTGATGCCCATTTTTTGTTTATGGGGTTTTGGGATAATGACCGAGGGTGCTACGAAAAAGACCAAGGATCTTTAAAAAAATACCAAGGGTGTTTTTGATGATGGTTGATTATATTGATGAATTAGAAAGGACATGTGAAGGATTCCTATTGATGGCACTCGTTGCTCCCGATAGCTATCGGGACGATCGCTAGCGGGGGGAAAAATGTGGTATGGGGATTCTATTTTTATTGGATATAAATAGTTGGAGATTGTTTGGGATTGTTGTTGATGGCTTACTGTAGACGGCACTCGTTGCAAAGTAGCGCCAGCTGGAGATAGCAGAATATTATAATTATCTAATTATACAAATTTTACAATTTGGTTTTCTTTCAAAACTCCGTTTGAAAATATCATCATTCGATATTTTTCTCTCCGGATCGTAAACTACAAAAAGCTTGAATTTATCTTCAGGATATTTTATGATATCAGCTGCGATTCCATCGGTAATAGCACTTTTCGCTGTTTTTCCTCTTAAGTATTTGGTTTCAATAAAAAGGTTACAACCATTAAAGGAATGGTCGGGAACGGTTTTGGCTACGGAAAATTTAACCACCGGAAATTCTCTTTCATAATCATTTCTTTCACTCATCAAATATGAATTTACATAGTCATTTAAGGAATTTTCACTGTTTGGCTTTACTGTATTAAAGGCCTCTGGAATTGCTTTACTTAATTTATCGGAGATTCTTTCAACAAATAGTTCCACAGGGTCTTTGAAATATTCTCTATTAGAAATAAAAGTAAAAAACGAATTTTCCGTTCTTGGTTTAGTAGTGTCCTCAAGCGACAAAATTCTACTTATTGAAAAATGTATCTGCTGAAAATGTTTCTTACAAAGCTCAAAAATTTTTTCAACTTTTTCATGTTCATCAGTTCCCTCAATATAGTCAATTAATTCAGAAAGCACTTCTAATTTATCGTAACTAAAGCTGTTAATGGAATCGGTTGAAAAATTGAAAGCAAGCTTGATGTAGTCACATAGATGTGTTTTTGCATCGGCAAGTTGAAATGAATCTTTAGATATATCAAAATTATAAAGCGCATCAAAAGATTCAAGATGAGATGCAAACGCAGCAAATCTTCTATCTATACATTGAGAACATCCTCCACAATGTGTAGCGTTTGTGTTATGGTCAAACTTTTGAAATGTTTTTGTACAAGTAACTGTAGAATTAATATAATTATGTCGATTATATAAATGAATTAAGTTAAAAATATCAGTTTTTGTCTTAAACAAAAATGGGTGATTAATTTTAAATTTCTCTTCTGCCACATGCGAAAAAAACTTTTTCATGTGATACAAAGTTTTTGGATGTGTCGTTCTGCTGGCACGTGCATTGATTAAATCCGCACGTTTCGAAAAATTAATTGAGGTGACACCATTTTCGAAAATGCTTAATTCTTTCTCTTTGAAAATAGTAGCAAGTGAAAAAGCAACAGCTGTATAAAGAAAAATTCGTGTTCTTTGCGTTTCTTCTGTGGCTCTTTCTTTTAACGTACAATTGAATGAATAATATTTTATTCTATTGGGATAATCTTCTTCAAGTTTTTTATGAATTCCATTCTGTGTTTTTGTTGTTCCAG
>JBGTDZ010000309.1:0-3913 GCA_041748055.1 Aquaticitalea sp. | reverse complement strand
TTGACTGTAACGTAAATACAAGACCTAAAATAAAGCCTGTCACGCTCACCAATAATAAAGAGCGATTGCCCATATTAAAACATTGGCGAATCAGTTCCCTAAACTCAAATGGTGGACTGAATACTTCCCTAAAAAAACGGCCGGCAAATAAAGTCATATCGCCAATTTCGGCAAAGAATGATTTCGTTTGGGCTACTATTGAATTTTCTTTGTTCATTTAGAAAAATAATAACCGAAGGTAGTCTTGAATTTGTTTTATAATCATGATTTATATCAGTTTATCGGATGTGGGCGAATTATATTCCCAATGACAATATTTTGAATAGAAAGGGCATTAAAGTTATTAAATGCCCTACCGTTCCGATATTTACGGAATCGGATACATACGATTTAATGGGGGAAAGACAGTGAAGGAAAAGATATTCAATTTTCAAATATTTATCCAGGCTTTGAAAACGAAACGTATAGAAAAGAAAGTATTGAGTTTGCATTCAAAGCTATGGACGGGAAAACTATAAACGTTTGCGATTGTGGGAATTTAAACCTTTAATAGTTTCAAACCAATCATCCCTACCAAAAACCAAAACATGGCCAAAGTGCATGAATTCAATTTTTTTTCATTCTTGGCATCTGAGTTATGTCTTGAAACAGGAGGTAGACCATCGCTCCAGAACAAAAAAGAATGAGTGCTCCTACGCTCAAGGGATATCGGACATAATGATAACCTGCCAATACGGATTTCACACAGGGAAAGCTTAATAAGCAAAGAATGACCAAAAATCTCTGGTCAGAATGGCTGGAATTAAATCTAGATCAGCATTGAATTGCTCAGGGAAATTTTTGAATCCCAATAATGATGGCCAACAGTATTCCTAACGAAGTATGTGAAAAAACAACACTCATAGCTATCGATACAGTTACAAAATCTGAATTGGTTATAATTTTACAGACGTTGATTTATGAATCTGTTTTAAACATTGTTTAATTTTTACTTCTGGTAAGTATAAAATCGAAAGTGACTGTTATTTCGTCTCCAACCTTTATGGTTCCAAGAAACATGACAGGTGGCTCCATGTTAAAGTCGGTCATCTTTATTATTTTTGAAACTGTTAGTTGCAAATCACCATTAGGCAATTCTTTTCCATTCGCCACTATAGAAACCGTCTTACTTGCGCCCGCCATGCTAAGCTTACCGGAGGTCTCCATACTTACCACACGTGAATCATTGATTTTTATCACCGCATCACTGAACGAATAGAAAATATAAGGGTGCTCATCTGAATTAAAGGTTTCGTAGGTTTTATTATCCATTTTATTTCCTTTTTCACTTATAATACCCTTCACGGTAATTTTGATTTCTGCATTTTTTATTGAGGCGACTTTGTTGTCTCTTAATTGAAACGAGCCTTTCCCTTCCATTATAGTAATCTTAGATTCCCAGGCGTGCATAGTGGAAGTGCCTTTTATTGTTGCGTTCACCGATTGCAACGAAAAGTTGGCAGACACTAATGCTGACGGCTTTTCAACTGGTGTTTCCTGAGGGGTCTCAGTAATTATCGGTACTGGTTTATCAATCACTATTGAATTCGGTGTATCGGTAGATGTTGGTTTTTTGTCAATATCTATTGGCTTAGGGGTATTGACAGTTGTTGTTTTTGGCTTGTCAACAACTTTTGACTTAGGATTAGTGGCGGTTGTTGTTTTTGGTTTATCAATAACAGTTGCTTCTGAACTATCTATATACCTTTTAACTTCTAAACTATCTGTATCATTATTTGGATCCGAAGTAATCTCCGAAATTGAAACATCTTTTTGAGTCTTAACCTCCGCTTCGGTAGTTGTAGGGTTTTTGCATTGTACAAATGCAATGGATACTACAATACCTAATGCAATACGGAATAGAGAATATTTTGTCATTATTTTTTATTTAGCTTGTTAAACACCAACCATCTTTGTTACAATAACCTATAAAGGGATTACTGAGATCGTTGATAAAAAAGAGATATTTTTTGTTCTGACGTATTAAATATATTTCTTGCTCCCAAAAAAAAACGATTTTTTATGAAATTCATATGTCAAATTCCCATTCAAAAGATACTCTTCTGATTTTTTTCACGATAGGAGAATTGATCTTTTAAATGTCATTCTAGTGAAGACATTAATTTATCCAACGCATCACTTACCGCTTGCTCTACAGTATTTCCATGACTGATGACGCCGATACGTTGTCTGTTCTTTAGCCGGGCTTCAAGTACGCAGTGTTTGTCCTTCGCGCCTTTTTTTTGACCATTCTGGTCTGAAAGATACACTTCAATTCTGGTAATATATTCGGTAAATCTTGACAAAGCTTCTTTTATTAAAGAATTTAAATAGTTTTCAATCTTTTTGTTTCCCGAAATATTTTTATCTGTATTTACCTGTATTATCATCTTAGTTTATAGTTTATTTCTTAGTGGTTTAATAATTTCAAAAATCACCTTCAACGAATTTTCTTCTGATGTCCCTGCTAAGCATCAATGTTTTGAATGCTTGGAAATTGAAGGCCTTATTATATAATGCGCAATATTTAACAGTTTGTTCAACAGTACTAGAATGTCCCATTAATTCATTTGGTTACCTGTATCCCAATTCTGATATTCGGTGTTTTATTTGCTTTCGATTAAAAGTGGTTTAACCACAACAGTCATTTCCATTGTAACTTCTGACTTAATGGAATTGGATATCAAACAAGCATCTTCAGCTTTTTTTATTATGCGCATTGCTTTATCTCTATAAATCTCATTTTGGATGACCACAATTGGTTTCAGTAAGATTTCGCTCATCATTAATTTCCCATCAATCATTTCCAGTCTTCCTTTTGCCTCGCAGCTGAAACTTGTGAATTCCAGTGCTGAATTTTCGGCGATGGATAAAAATGTGGTCATTAAGCACCCACTAACAGCAGCCACAAATAAATGTTCAGGTGACCAAATGCCTTCCATTCCTTTAGGAAATTCCGGAGGCGTGGCAACTTCAATACAAACGCCATTTTTCTTGTTCAATTCAGGAGAACACATAATTCCTTTACGACTGCTATCCCAATTAATATCTACATTATAATAGTGTGATTCCATGATTTTATTGTTTAAGTTTTTTATCTGTGTTTATTTTAAAAAGAGCATAAAGTGGACAAAAGCTAAATAAACTGGTGATAAGAAGGATGCCTGTGATTCCTAATAGAACGATTGTAACAACGCCCGTTATAATTCCTGCAAAATATAAAACAATTGGAACGGTCGCTAACATCACTCTGATAATTCGGTCCGGTAATCCCATGTTCTTTTTCATAATAGAGTTATTTGATTTTTGCCAAATCGTTTTGCTGAGTTTTTTTTGATTTCAATTGAAATGGCATTTAATTCGTCAAGATTATTTTTAATGCTTTTTCTTTTTCAGCATTGCCAAACACCTCATACGCTTTTATGATTTCATTCAACTTAAAATGGTGTGTAACTAATTTTTCAGGTTGGATTTTTCCAGAAGTCACCGTTTTTAAAAGCATTGGTGTGGTGTTGGTGTTCACCAATCCCATGGTGATGGTGATATTTTTAATCCATAAATCTTGAATCTGTAAATCGACACTTTTACCATGCACCCCGATGTTGGCGACATGGCCACCGGGACGCACAATCTTTTGACAGATATCAAAGGTTGCAGGAGCGCCAACAGCTTCTATGGCTACATCTACACCATCTGATGTTTCGGCGAGTATCCTTTTGACGGCATCATCCGATCCTGAATTAATAGTATCTGTAGCGCCCCATTTTTTGGCTAGTTCGAGACGATTATCATCCAAATCAATCATATAAATTTTAGCAGGAGAGTAGAATTGTGCGGTGAGTAGAGCTGACATACCGATTGGGCCGGCACCAAC
>JBGTDZ010000308.1:0-4507 GCA_041748055.1 Aquaticitalea sp. | reverse complement strand
GATGATATTATTTTTTACACGCACATTTTTTAAGGCTGCTCCTTTGTTGACACCCAATTGCAAGGAGCCCGCATCGCCACTGCTCTTGTTGTTTGCAATATCTGTATTGTGATACAGGACGTTGTCTTCCACTACAATATTGGTGGCCCTGTTGATGCCATTTCGGTCAGCCGTAGCCACCAAAAGGTTATTTTTATGATGTCCGGCAGGGAGTCCATTGTTGAAGATCACGTTATGTATTAATGAAATGTTCTTTACAAAAGCGGCATTGGCCTTGGTGGTTGCAGACCAAACTTCCACCCCCATATAGTAATTATTAAAAATCAGATTGTTTTTTATCATCCGAATTTTATCACTGCTATTTTGAACATAGATGCCCGCTCCGCTGCCTCGCACTTTTGAATAATAGCCATTATTGAAAATTTGGCAACCGGATATCAAAGTGCCACCTGTTGATTTCCATGACCCAAACCCCGAACCGGGATTATTATGAATCTTTAGATTGATAAACTCACAATCTTCACCCGAAAGATGATTGATACCATCCACATTTTGAAAATGGGCATCCGCCATGTCCCTAGAAAATTCACCTATAAAAGTGATTTCAATATTTTTAAAGGTCACGTCATTGCCCCTTATCTCCAATACGCTTGGTTTGTCAGAGGACACATTTCCATTCAACACCACGGTTTTATCATTATAGGGCGCAACCGAAATGTTTTTATTTTTTAAGGTGCTGTTGAGGGTACTTGCAAATCTCCCATTGTAAACGCCTTCGTGTATCCAAAGGGTATCACCTCCATTGATCACGGAAGGTTTCTGGGTCAATGCGGTTTGCAAATCCCAAGGGCGTTCAATACTTCCGTTACCTTGGGAGCTGCCATTCGTAGCGGCATGGAATTCATTTTGTGCTTGTGTTAACCAACACATCAAACAAACGATGATATTTAGAAAATACTGCTTCATGGAATGGGTTTTGCAATTAGTGTGCCAGGGAAAAAGCGCCATTAAAACATACAAGCTACCAAATACCAGATACCAAATGCCAGATACCAGATACCAGATACCAACAACCATTAATCATCATCACCCGTTACTCTCATTACAAGGACAAGATTGCCGCGCTTCACTCGCAATGACGATTCATTTGGGAGTTTTAGTTATTTCCAAAACTCATAACTCCTAACTCTGGATATTTACACTGGTGCATATATCCCTATGTTAGCCACAAGCTGAAAAAATGAAATAATTACCATATTGGTAACTTTTTTATTATATTTGCGACAAACAATTATAACGTGAGAGTAATCGCAAAACGAACTTTACGAGATTTTTGGGAAAAACACGCTGATTGTGAGGAACAATTAAAATCTTGGTATAGAGAAACCGAAAAATCCGAATTGACCAATATTAATGAATTAAAAAGCGAGTACCCAAGTGCTAGTATACTAAAAGACAATAGAATTGTTTACAACATTAAAGGTAATAATTACCGTTTGATTGTAAAATTCAACTTTGAATACCAAATATGCTGGATAAGATTTATTGGAACTCACGCAGAATACGACAAAATAGACGCAAATAACATCTGATTATGAATATAGCACCAATTAGAAACGAAAAAGACTATCAAAAAGCTCTCGACCGACTTGAGAAGATTTTTGATGCAAAAAGGGGAAGTGAACAAGGAGACGAACTGGAAATCCTTTCTATCTTGATTGACCGATATGAAAACGAAAACTTTCCAATCGGAATGCCCGACCCAATTGAGGCAATTAAATTCCGGATGGAACAAATGGGAATGAATCAAAAAGATTTAGCAGAAGTTGTCGGATTTAAAAGCAGAGTAAGTGAAATACTAAATAAAAAAAGAAAACTGACTTTGGATATGATAAGAAAACTTAACACTAATCTACATATCCCAACTGAAGTTTTAGTTCAAGATTATTAAAAATAAAGCCAGTGGCTAACAAAGAACTGAGGTATAAACCATGGCTTTTTCTGGCCTATATGGAAAATCCTGCGGATTTTCCTCGGGCAAGTATCTGTTGAGAGTGTTCCGTAATCAATCCACGCCACGGTCCATACACATAACGTTGCCAATAATGGGAGGAAAATCGTTTTACAATCAAACATTTAAGTGAAAAAATTGTATTTTTGAATAAATACTCGAATTATGGGTTTACAAACTAGAAAACTCAATTTAATCACCTACTTGGCGCAAATTAAAGACGAAATATTTTTTGATAAACTGGAAAATTATATCCTAAAAAAAGAAGTTGAACGTAATCCCGACTTAAAACCATTTACTATTGAGGAGTTAATCAATAGAATTGAGAAGTCAGAATTGGATTTTGAAAACGGAAATATTAAAAGTCAAGAAGATTTAGAGAAAATATCCGCAAATTGGTAGAAATGAAAATAGTTTGGACTGATTTTGCTATCAAAAATTTAAAAGACATTTTTGTACCTGTCTGCCGATAGGCAGGTTCTTGGCAATAAATCCCAATACTAAATCGACAATAAACTACCATAATTGTCATACAAAGGAAAAGATTACTCATTCTTTTTTATTTTAAATTTTTGTATTCGTGAATGCTTTGCATTTGCCGCGCTCCGCTCGCAATGACGTTTCTCTTCCGCCTTTTAGTTATTTCCTAAACTCCTAACTCATAACCCAAAACCCATAACTCATCATTCATAACTCATAACCCATAACCCATAACCCATAACTCCTAACTCCAGTGTCTCTTGTCTGTTTTCTGATGCGGATGGTCGGTTTGTAGGAACAATAATTTGATTTTCAGGCATAAAAATTATTATCTTATTATCTTTACATTACATTCAATTTATTAGTGGGACGAAAGAAAGACATTCATTTTGATGTATCGGAGCGCAAAATACTCTTGCGGCTTTTTGACATTGTCTTTGTGTTTTTCGGGCTCTATGTGCTGGAGCTGTTTTTTCCTTATAACTATCTATTGATACGTGGGGAAAATACTGGCTATCTTTTTGTGTTGGCATTGTACCTCATGGTCTTTGGGACCATTTTTGAACTCTATGATTTGCAAAAGGCCAGTAAGTTGGATGTCACCTTTAGAAACATTGTGCTGACGGCGTCCACCACGGTTTTGTTTTACTTCTTGACACCTTTTTTCACGCCTTTCCTTCCGGCGCAACGGCTGCAGATCATTTATTTTTATGTTGCCATCATCCTCATGATTTTTCTTTGGCGCATCGCTTATGTGACCTTTATTGCTTCCCCACGATTTTATAAACGCGTGCTGTTGGTAGGCGAAATCAGTTATGTGGAAAATATCGTCAAGGCCTTGAACAGTTCCGATCCCAATTATAAGATTGTTGGCTTTATCAATTGCGAAGCAACAGGGGAGGACCCCATTAAGTTCAAAGGGCTTAAAGAATTTGAACCACACCAACTGGTGAAGGTCATTGCCGACCACAAAATTTCGGAAGTCTTGGTGGCGAGTTATAATTCTGAGACCATCACTGCGGGTATTTACCATGACCTTATCATGCTGTTGGAGAAAGGGTTTACCATACGGGAATATACCCAGGTGTATGAAGAAATCACCTATAGGGTGCCCATACAATACGTCGGGAAAGATTTTTATAAATATTTTCCGTTCAGCAGAAGCAATCAAAATACGCTGTACCTCTTTTTTCATCGTGGCTTTGATTTGACCTTCTCATTTCTTGGAATTTTGATAGGCGTGGCGCTGTTGCCCTTGGTGCTGATTGGGAATGTATTGGGCAATAGGGGGCCCTTGTTTTACAGTCAGGAGCGTGTAGGAAAAAATGGGCATCCTTTTAGGATTGTCAAGTTGAGAAGCATGATCATCGATGCCGAGACGCAGGGGGCCAAATGGGCACAAAAGGATGATATACGGGTGACAACTTTTGGGAAGTTTTTACGTCGCAGCCGATTGGACGAAGTGCCTCAATTCATCAACGTCCTAAGAGGGGAGATGAGCATTATCGGGCCCCGTCCCGAACGCCCTTTCTTTGTCAATGAACTGTCGCAGATCATTCCGTTTTATGAAACCCGTCATATCGTGAAACCGGGGTTGACCGGTTGGGCGCAGGTCAATACGCGCTATGGCTCTACAGTGGATGATAGCCTTACCAAATTGCAGTATGATTTGTTTTATATCAAGCACCGCAGTTTGTTTTTGGATTTGAATATTGTAGTGAAAACTTTGAGTACGATACTTTATTATAGGGGGCAGTGAGAAGCCCCTAATCCCGATAGCTATCGGGACCAAAGGGGACTTTTAATTAACGAATAACGAATGGTGATTGATGATGCATGATGTCTGGTGAGTGGTGTCTGGTGAGTGGTGAATGGTGAATGGTGAATGGTGAATGGTGAATGGTGAATGGTGACCGATGACCGGTGACTGCTGTCTGTTAGCTGTTAGCTGCTGGTTTTTGGTTGTTTATTAACTATTAATGAAGGATGAAAATTCAAATGTCGCAGTGGATTAGC
>JBGTDZ010000307.1:0-3937 GCA_041748055.1 Aquaticitalea sp. | reverse complement strand
AATAAGCAATGGGTATATGATGCTATAAAATATGCTGAAAGCAAAGATGTTCTTATAGTGCATGCCGCCGGGAATGACTCAAAAAATATAGATGTTGAGAATAATTTTCCAAATGATTCCGACGATAAAATAAATGAATTTGCAGATAACTTGATTACGGTTGGCGCACTGAATTATGAATATGGAAAGAAAATCATCGCCTCCTTCTCTAACTATGGAAAAAGCAATGTGGATGTGTACGCGCCAGGTGTTAAAATATATGCAACCACGCCAAACAATACATACCAATATCTACAAGGCACCTCAATGGCGTCTCCAAATGTGGCGGGAGTTGCTGCCATGATTCGTTCCTATTATCCTAATTTGACAGCCTCCGAAGTAAAAGGAGTACTAATGGCTTCCGGTGAAGCCATTCCTGAAGATGTTAATGTTGGAGGTAATACTTATGATGTTCGTCCATTTGACTCTTTATCAAAGTCTGGCAAAATTGTCAATGGTTATAGTGCCATGGTTATGGCCAAGGAACTCTCCGATTCAAAAAACCAAAACAAAAAGCTAAAAATGAAGAATAGAATTAAAGGATAATTTCATTAACACATCAATTTTAAAAATGAAATCATTGCTCACATTTATTGGTTTTCTTTTTTCGTTAATCGCATATTCGCAAACATATTCCGGTAAATTAAATGGAACGGTCATGGATCATAATAATGATCCATTAGAACTTGCAAATATTACCCTTCATAGAGTTAGTGATTCGATTTTTGTCAAAGCTAGTATAACTGATAAACATGGACTTTTTGAAATTGAGGATATCCCTTTGGACAAGTATTATGTAAAAGTATTCAAGGAAACTTTCGAGAATTATAGAAGCTCTGATTTTTTATTGAATAATGAAAATCAAGCTTACAAACTTGAGACTATTATTTTGGAACCAAAGCTTACTGTTTTGGACGAAATCGTTGTCACTAAAGAAAAACAATTTATAGAAAGGAAATTAGATAAAATTATTGTCAATGTCGAAAATAGTGTTGTTTCGGCAGGTAGTAATGTTCTAGAAGTGCTGGCGCGATCCCCAGGTGTCATGGTCAATCAGGAAAGTTCTATAAATTTAAAGGGCAAATCAGGAGTGGTAGTCATGATTGATGGTAAAGTGACACCACTCTCTGGCCCTGATTTGATTGCTTATCTGAAAAGTGTGCCCGCTGAAAACATACAATTGATTGAGCTTATTTCAAATCCTTCGTCAAATTATGATGCTGCTGGGAGTGCTGGTTTTATTAACATAAAATTCAAGAAGGATCAAAAGCTTGGATTAAACGGCTCGGCAGCCATTATTTATGGTCAAGGAGTTTATCCAAAGCCATCAGTAAATGCAAATTTAAACTATCGAGCTAATAAGTGGAATTTTTTTGGAAGCCACTCGTATTCAATTCCAAAAAACTATACATACTTTTTCATTAACCGAAAGTTTTTCGATCAAAACCGGAACTTAAGTTCAACATTCGAACAAATCTCAAATGTTCAACAACCCAGTACAATTAATAATTCCAGATTTGGAGCAGATTTTTACGCCTCGGAAAGCACAATAGTCGGAGTTGTACTTAATGGAAACTGGAATGTCAATGAGCGAAATGGAAAGACAGATGCAACCATTACAAATGCGGATGGCGAATTAGATTATACCACCAAAACCGACATTCTATTGGTTGAAAACAGGTTTAACGGTTTTGCAAATTTGAATTTTAAGCATAGTTTTAAAAACGGTGGAAATGAATTAACCGCTGATTTGGATTATGGAAAGTTTGATGCCGAAACACTTCAAAACATTCAAAACACTAATTCCAATCCTGATGGGAGCTTAATATCATTTAATCAGTTAGCCACAAATCAGGCAGGAACAATTACCGTTAAATCTATTAAAACTGATTTTACGTGTCCTATATCCGATAAATCAAAATTAGAGCTTGGCCTAAAGTCCAGCGTGGTGACCTCCGACAATGATTTGAAATTCTATGACGTCTTGGATGGTCAAAATACGTTGAACCCCGAACTTTCTAATCATTTTATTTATGATGAAAACATAAATGCGGCTTATGCCAGCTTTGCGAAGGAATTGACCAAATTTGATTTTCAGCTTGGCCTGAGAATGGAACATACAGACACTAAAGGAAAACAACTTGCATCAGGTGAGTCGTTCTCACGAATCTATGTGAATTTTTTCCCAAATGTTGTACTTAACAGAATATTCACAGAAGAAAACTCCTTATCATTTGCATTTACCAAAAGAATAGATAGACCTTCTTATCGACAGTTAAATCCGTTCAAGGTTTTTGTGGATTCATATACGTATGTCGTGGGAGATCCAACACTCAATTCGGTTATCTCTCATTTATTTGAACTTAATTACACATTAAAAAGCAAGTACATTGCCACTTTGAGTTATAACAAGAGCAAAGAAAGTATAACGGATATTTTTGTACAAGATGATGTTACAGCAATATCGTATCAAATCCCTGCAAATATTCAAGATTATGAACAATACAATTTAAGTATTTACACTCCTTTTAACATCAAAAAAATAGTAAACTCAACACTTTCTATTTCTGTGTATTTAAATAAATATTCGAGCCCCTTACTGGGTGGAAATCTACAACAAAACTTTACATCTTTCGATGTGGATTTAACGAACAGTATTTTGCTGGGTAAAAATGGTTGGACTGCTGAACTGAACGGGTTTTATCAAGGCAAGTCGGTTTGGGGACTATTCTATATTAAAGATTTGGCACAAGTTACTGCTGGGATTCAAAAAACATCAAAAGACAAAAAATCAACCTTTAAGTTTAATGTGAGCGATATTTTTAAAACATATCATGTAGCTGTTGAAGTTGACTATCAAAATCAAGATTTCTTTACAGAAAGGAACTGGGATTCTCGAGTTGCTACTTTTTCTTATACCTATCGTTTTGGAAAAAGCACTGTGGTTAGAGCAAGACAAAGAAATTCAGGGGTCGAAGATGAAAAACGTAGAGCAGGTTAGTGAAAAAATATAAAAAAAATATTATTTAGTATTTATATAATCAATTATAGAGATTTATTTTTTTGATTAGAATATTATAATTGAAAAAACCATTAATAGTAGTTATTAAGGCAATTTTAATAAAAATATTGCAGAAGAAACCATCAAAATGGTTGCAGTCAACTACTATATAAAATTAATACAAATAACAACTTAAGAGGGTCCTTATGAAACTAAATTATTTTAAATTTCGAATGATATCGCTAATGCTCGTCTTTATATCGAGTGTTTATGCACAACCTAAACCAGTTGAATCTAATTACGATTATCACGATGCTTTTGCCCCAAATATGTACACAAACAACGGAACTGAAACGCGCTCTGCAAGTGGACAACCTGGAGCTAAATATTGGCAAAACAGAGCAGATTATCAATTAACGGCAAATTTGAATGAAGCAAAGAACGAAATTTCAGGTTCAGAAATTTTAACTTACACAAATAATAGCCCGGATATCATTTCATTCATATGGATGAGTGTGGATCAAAATTTATACAAATCAGATTCTCGTGGAAATGCCATAATACCTCTGACAGGAAGTAGAAATGGCGCAAAAGGTGAAGTTTTTGACGGTGGTCACAGAATTAATTCCGTTAAAATCCTTAATTCAATTAATGGAAAAATAACAGAGGTTGATGCGAAATTTTTAATTGTTGATACGAGAATGCAAATATTTCTACCTGAAGTATTGAAGCCAAATGGAGGAATTGTAAAATTAAAATTTGACTTTTCATATATCTCTCCGCAATATGGTTCTGATAGAACGGGTGTTTTAGATACCAAAAACGGAAAAATTTTTACAATTGCTCAATGGTATCCAAGAATGTGTGTATATGATGATGTAAGAGGGTGGAATATTA
>JBGTDZ010000306.1:0-2464 GCA_041748055.1 Aquaticitalea sp. | reverse complement strand
GTTTTCAGCAATTATTCCAAAACGCTTCATAGTAATTTGGAAGGTTACGGACTTCTGAACTATCTCGCATCCCATGACGATGGACAACCTTTTGATGCCAAACGTGAAAAACCGTTTGAAACGGCTACAAAATTGCTCTTGGCTCCAGGTACGTCACAAATCTATTATGGTGATGAATCGGCTCGACCTTTAGTAATTGACGGAACTGTTGGCGATGCAACCTTACGTTCTTTTATGAATTGGGATGATATAAAATCTGATGAAAACACCAAAGCAATTCTCGAGCATTGGAAAAAATTGGGACAATTCAGGAAAAACCATCCGTCCGTTGGCGCAGGCATGCATCAAATGATTTCGCAATCGCCATATACTTTTAATAGAAGTTATTCAAAAGCCGATTATAAGGATTTGGTTGTCATCGGTCTCAATTTGAATAAGGGCATCAAAGCACTGGATGTCTCCAAAGTATTCAAGGAAGGTGATCAATTACGCGATGCCTATTCCAATAAATTTTTAACGGTTAAAGAAGGCAAAGCTACTGTAGATTCTGAATTCGATATCGTACTTTTGGAATATAGAAAATAAGATAACATTAAATCTCAAGAACATGAAACAATTTCTCCTCTCATTACTAATCGCAAGTTCATTTATGGCTTGCAAAGATGACAAAAAAGCTATAACACAGAACGATAATGTCATGGAAAACACCATGGATTCCATTCCTACGATTACCCAGGATATTATCGACACGGCCGTGATTTACGAAGCAAACATTCGTCAATATTCGGCTTCCGGACATTTTGATGAATTCACCAAAGACATTCCACAATTGAAACAATTGGGAGTAAAAATCATTTGGCTGATGCCCGTATTTCCAATTAGCCAAATTAAACGAAAAGCTACTGGAGGTCCGGATAGCAAGTTTGCAACCGATTTTCCAGAAGCAGAACAAGCCAAATATTTGGGTAGCTACTATGCAGTAACAGACTTTACTAAAATCAATCCGGAATTTGGAACCATTGAAGATTTCAGGGAATTGGTAAGAACTGCGCACGACAATGGAATGTTCGTCATATTGGATTGGGTACCAAATCATACAGGCTGGGACCATGTCTGGATTAAAAGTAATCCAGAATATTACACCAAGGATGCCGAAGGAAATATCACGCATCCAAAAGACACCGATTGGACGGACACGGCGGATTTGAATTATGACAATCAGGAGTTGAGAAAGGAAATGATAGAAGACATGCAATATTGGTTGAGGGAAGAAGGGGTTGACGGTTTTAGATGCGATGTGGCTGGTTCTGTTCCATTGGATTTTTGGGAAGATGCGATTCCTAAATTAAGAGCGACTCGAGACGTGTTCATGCTGGCGGAAGCTCATGAACCTGAATTGTTCAAAGGAAATTTATTTGATATGGGATACGCTTGGGACGGACATCATATGATGAACAAAATTGCAAAAGGCGAAAAAGTCGCAACAGATTTTTATACCTATTTGGATGAAAGAAATTCAAAATATGAACCCAATGATATATTAATGAATTTTATCACCAACCATGACGAGAATTCTTGGAACGGAACCATTGGAGAACGTTTGGGAGAGGCAGCAGCAGCAATGTTAGCGTTGGAATATATGACTACGGGCATACCGCTCATCTATTCAGGAATGGAGTATGATATGAACTATCGTCTGAAATTTTTTGAAAAAGACTCCATCCCAAAAACAAAGGGAAAAATGTGGCCTTTGTTGGAAAAACTGGCAGTGCTTAAAAGTTCTAACCCAGCTTTAAGTCAAAGCAACATTGGAGCAACCGTAGAAAGAATTGAGACTGGAAACAAAAACATATTGATGTTTTCTCGAGAGCACAATGGAAGTAAAGTCACTTATTTGGCAAATTTATCAAACAAAGAACAATCCTTTGATAATAAAACCCCAGGTGAGTTTATGGACCATATATCCAATCAAAAAATGTCTATTACTGAAGGCAAAACAATTTTAAAGCCTTGGGAATATAAATTATTGGTGAAGGAATAGTTCTTTTATAAAACCTGATTTTTGGTAGCATGTTAATTCTACTGCGACTGACTCAAAAAATTGTAAATTTGTTGGAATCGCTTACTTATGGATAGCATCAATGGACATATAGATTCTCCCTTATTCTTTAAAATAAGTTTCAATAAGTTATTGATGCATTATGAAGAGTTGGCAAAAAGTGACAATGAGTTTTTAGCCGCAAAAGCAAAACATGTACTGAGAATACAAAAGCCTTTTCCTGTATTGCGTGATGGTTTTAGCGATATTTCGTTGTTAAAAAAGCACGAAGAGGAGATAAATATTATACTGCAGGACGCCTTCAGTGAGGTGTTGACGAAAAATGAAATCAAGACCGCCTCCATACCTTTCCAGGACTTGACCTTTAATGCCTCTGCAAGATTTAAGTCCATCATTGCAAATGCA
>JBGTDZ010000305.1:0-2423 GCA_041748055.1 Aquaticitalea sp. | reverse complement strand
GGAATGTTCGGAAGAAGATTGTGTGATGAGGATTATATTGATTTTCTCATTTGCCAAGGTTTCAAACAAACGTTTTGAAAAACCTGGTATCCCGACCATTCCGCTGCCTTGTAAGGTCAACAGGGCAATATTGCTGATATTGCTGATGCCTTTAACTGGTGATGATTTGCCATTTGTTTTTTGGGAAATGATGGTTCCGGACGCCTCTGGATCCGAAGTGTTTTTTATATGGATTGGAATGTTCAAATCAAGCACCGGTTGAACAGTCGGAGGATAGAGAACTTTTGCTCCAAAATGCGACAGTTCCATCGCTTCATGATAAGATAAAGTTTCAATCGGATATGCCTGTCTTACAATTTTCGGATTGGCGGTGTACATTCCGCTGACATCGGTCCAAATTTCCAGTTGTGCCACTTTTAGAGCTGCTGCAACAATGGCCGCAGTAAAATCAGAACCGCCACGGCCAAGTGTTGTCACCTCCCCAAGATGTGATTTCGAAATAAATCCTGGTAAAATGGTAATACGTTGTCTTACTGTTTTAAAATATTTAGTAATACTTTCATTCGTGAGTTGATAATTGACATCAGCCTTTGTGAAGTTTGAATTTGTGATAATTAAATCCTGACTATTTTTTAGTTCCACATCCATATTGCGGCTCTGCATTGTGCGTGCTATAAGATACGAGGATAGCAATTCGCCATAGCTCAACAATTTGTCTATGGTTTTTGGTGACAGCTCATTGATAAGGTAAATGCCATCCAAAAGATTCTTTAATCCGTTGAATTTGGCATCAAGATGTTGGGTGATGGAATCGCTTTTGGCAGGGATCAAAGCATCAATGATGTTAAAATGAATCGCTTTAATGTCTCTAAAAACAGCAAGATACTTTTCATTTCTGTTTTTTGCCAATGTTCCTGCATTCAACAATTTATCAGTGATACCACCCACCGCTGAAACAACACAAATGATTTGATTTTGTTTCTCTTTTTGCTCTAAAATCCTGATAACATTTTCAATGTTTTCAGTAGTACCGACCGAAGTGCCTCCAAATTTTAATACTAACATAGGTTTTTGGTTATAATTGTTTTTGAAAAAAGAGAATAATAAATGTCAAAAAAGTGTTCGGGTTATAAAGAGCTGTTAACCCCAAAGGGTTGTAGTAGTTGTGCTCACGGAGATAATGCCTAAAGGATGAATTGAAGCAAAATCAGATGTAATTATTTGACTTGATTTGAACATTTTTACAGCATAACTTTTCAAATGTATTATTTTTACTATTATAAAAAAATTCTAGCGTCTCTTTTTGCATAATTATATAGATTACACAATTTTTTATATGTTAAATTTTTTTAAACAACCTTAAATTGTTGATTCAATAATATTTAATAAACTATAAATGAAGATTTTCTCCAAAGAACAGATTTATAAAGGTGATAAACTTACGGCCAAAAAACAAAAAATCACATCTACTGAATTGATGGAACGTGCTGGGATTCAGATCTTCAACTGGCTGCATTTGCGCATGCAAGGTTCGCAAGTGCCCATCCATGTATTTTGCGGTATTGGCAATAATGGTGGTGATGGTTTGGTGGTTGCAAGACATTTGATAACTTATGGCTATAACGTCAAGACCTACGTTGTGAATTGCAGCGACAAGCGCACCAAGGATTTTTTGGTTAATTATGACCGAATCAAGGAAACCACCAAAAAATGGCCAGAGATGTTGAATTGTGAAGCCGACTTTCCCGCAATTGGCTCCGATGATATCATAATAGATGCTGTTTTTGGGATTGGACTGAATCGTCCAGGCGATAATTGGGTCAAAGGTTTGTTTCAGCATTTTAAGGCTTCTAAAGCATTTGTCTTGGCGATTGATATGCCTTCCGGTTTGTATTCCGACAAGGTTCCTAAAGATGAAAATGGCGTAGTTTGGGCGAACATAACTTTGAGTTTTGCCTCCCCAAAAATAGTATTTTTTTTACCTGAAACCGCAAAGTACACGCAGCATTGGGAAGTTTTGGACATTGGTTTAGACCAGGATTATTTAATATCCACAGAAACGGAGGCAGAACTTCTGGGCAAGAACGAAATGCTTCAAATATACCGGCCACGGGAAAAATTTTCTAATAAGGGTGATTATGGACATGCATTGATTATCGGTGGAAGTTATGGAAAAATAGGAGCAGTTACTTTGACAAGTAGAGCGGCATTATCTTCCGGCGCAGGATTGGTAACTTGCTATGTTCCTAAATGTGGTTATCAAATAATCCAAACGGCTTTCCCGGAATCCATGGCAATTACCGATACCGAAGAAAAATTGATTTCGGATATCAAATTTGAGATAGATCCAACTTCGATTGCTATTGGTATCGGAATGGGAACAGAGGAAAAAACGATTACGGCACTTAAAAATTTTCTGAAGA
>JBGTDZ010000304.1:0-3785 GCA_041748055.1 Aquaticitalea sp. | reverse complement strand
CGGTTGGTATAAAACTCCGCTGCGGTATGTCCGCTATCATCGGCAAATTCTTTAATGAGGTATTCATATGCATTTCCCAGTTTATCATCAGCAATATTGCTTAAACTCAGTTTGTGTTGAGAGTAATGCTCAATGAGGTTGGTAAGCGTTTCATCACTCAGGCGGTTTTTGTTTGTCCAGGAAGCATCTCCAAAGATTCCGTACAAGGTATCGGGATTTGCTTTTTCAATGGCCCGCATGGCTTCTTGCAAGCCCATGCCCACGTTGGTAGTGGTTTCCCGCACCTTGTTCCAATGGGCACCTTCGGGCACCTGAAAATGATGGTGTTCGGCAAAGGCGGCATATTCCATATCGCCATCGCTCTCGGCCAGGGCTTTTTCAAATTCTTCATCGTACACATCGCAGATGCGCTTGAAGAAAAGCAATGGAAAAATGTACTGCTTGTAGTCGCCCGCATCAATGGTGCCGCGCAGTAAGGTGGCTGCACCCCAGAGGTATTTTTCGAGTTGTTGTTGGGTCATTGGACAAAAACATTTACGCGTTCAGAGATCAGTTCTTTATAGGCTTTTTGCCTGTCCGATTCCAGAAAAGAGTTTTCTATTAATTGAGTGGCCTCAGGCAGCCATTTAAGTCGCCTTTTATACACTACATTGATTTGTTTATCATTTAATTTTAATACAGCACCCAAGCGGTCGAAATACCCTTTGTTGAAGTTTTCCTTTTTACCACCCAGTAGCAAGGCCATATCTTCCTTATCCTTAGGCAATATCATTTTTACATTTAAAAGGTCGTAGAAAGGTGAAAGCACCCAACCCGTTTCCGACAAAAACATGGAATAGTTTTTCAAGTGCATATCGTTGTTCCCGATGATATAGTTGAATACCGTTGATTCAAAAAAACGCAACTTGTCTAACAAGGTGTTTACAGATAAATCTCCAATGGTTTTTCCAAGCGTTTCCATGGTACCTTTGTATTTATCTGCCAGCTCAAGAATTTGCAGAAAATCGATCATGTGGCTTTTGGACCCATCCAGATTGCGATCAATTCGTTTGGTGATGAAACACAATTCTCCGGATTCCAATCGAATCATGTTAACAGGCACGATGTCTATTTTGAACAGCCCGGCTAATTTCATAGAAAGATGCTCGTTTTCGGGCATCTGAGGATAATCAGCATTTTGTGGTTTCAAAATATAATTCCCTTCTAAAGCATCCATAATGGTCAATCGCCCCTGATGTCCGTTTTCCAATTCTTTTTTTACCCACCCTAATGACAATTTTGGTTGAACACCCGGAACCGTTATGGATAACGCTGCGGCTTCTTTCGCTAATTTTTCCATCTCTGATAAACGATATGGCAAAATCGGGGCATATTTTGTTCCGAAGAATGCTTTAATGCACTTCGGGTGATAGTCCACATCATTTTCATCCAACTCCTTATAGCAATACAGGCATTTACGCATCGGCTTCAGGATTTACAGGATGAATACTAACCGCGCCAATAGCATTTTGGCAACATGCCAAAAGAAGTCCCATGCGATCATTCTTGTTAATTCTCCAGCTTTCAGCGGCAATATTTAACAACCATCCTTCAGGAATTAGGCCATCGAAAAAAGGAAACAGTCTTTTGCTTCTGTATGGCCGTGTAGATACAGGCATTTGAAAAGTTATGAATTGATTCGGGTAAGTCTGGACATACTTTTCGTCATATACAAACAAATATTCTCCATTATCTTCTTCAGTTAGTAGGCCAGCCTGTACGTTATTGTATTTAACTATTCCTTGTCGCATAGTTCTCATTTATTGGACCTAAAACATGGCCAAACATTTGTAGCACCTGATTGACCTTTGACAAACTGAGGTTTTCTTTGCCTTGTTCAATCTTTCTAATAACCGTAAGGGCAACCCCTGCCTTTTCAGCAAATTCTTCCTGGGTTAGGCCCAATTGCTTTCTTCTGGTCTTTACAAAGTCTGATAATTGGCTCATGTTATATGTATTCGCATACAAAAATAATAAAAATTATTTAATTATATGCATTTGCGTATAAAAACGTCATTTTAATAATAATTATATGTAATTAGATATAATTATTCAAGATTGATTTGAACCTTTCCTCCGCTTTAAGACTCTCGTCCCAGGCTGATTTCAAATCTTCCAGTGCTTCTTCCACACTGGGTAAGTTATCTTCAATAATTTTCTCCACATACAGCGGAATGTTCAGGTTGAAGTCATTTTCCTTTAAGTCATCCAACTCAGCCACCTTTACATAATTCTCTACATTGGAGAAGGCTTTGTACCAGTCAAAAATCTGAGTAACATGCTCAGGCTCCAGGTAGTTTTGTGCTCTGCCTACCCGCACCTGATCCGATGCATCAATAAAAAGTACTCTACCTTTTTTATCGGCTTCTTTATTTTGCTTGAATACCATCACGCAAGCGGCCAATTGGGTACCGTAAAAAATGTTGGGTCCTAAACCAATGACCGCTTCTAACATGTCTTGCTTAATCAATTCCTCCCTGATGCGGCCTTCAGCCCCTTTTCTAAATAATGCGCCATGCGGTAAAACCACCGTCATACGCCCGGTGCTGTTCATGGATTTGATCATGTGCTGCACCCAGGCCATGTCGCCATTGCCTTTTGGTGGGACACCGGCAATGTTTCTTCCGTAAGGATCGTTGGCCCAATTTTCGGCGCCCCATTCTTTTAGCGAAAAGGGCGGATTGGCAATGACACAATCAAAAGTCTTTAGGCCATCTGCCTCAAAGAATGCAGGATTGCGCAAAGTATCGCCTCTAAATATTTGAAAGTCCTCAATGCCATGCAGGAACATGTTCATCCGGGCAATGGAGCTTGAAGTCAGGTTCTTTTCCTGTCCGAATAGTTTTAAGGTTCGATAGTCTTCGTTATTGTGTTTAAGATGATCCACACATTCCAACAACATTCCACCCGTTCCGCAGGCAGGATCATATATGGATTCGCCTTCGTGCGGGTCGAGAATCAATCCCAGCAAATGCACTACCGAACGTGGCGTATAGAATTCACCTGCCTTCTTGTTGGTGAGATCAGCAAAATGCTTGATCAGATATTCGTAAGACTGTCCAAGCAAGTCAGAATCCACATTGCTATTGGACAGATTGTATTGTGAAAAGTGCTCGATTAAATCGATGAGCAATCGATCTGAGAGCTTATTTTTATTGCTCCACTGCGCATCGCCAAAAATCCCATAGAGAAATTCCTGGTTGGCTTGTTCGATACCTCGCAAGGCTTGTTCAATAGCGAGCCCTACATTGGAGGTGGTTTCTCTTACATTTTTCCAATGGCAGCCTTCCGGCAGAATAAAGCGATGAAACTCTGGAAGAGAAGCATATTCTGTATCACCTTCCGATTCCTTAAGTGCGGTTTGGTATTCTTCGTCATATACATCAGATATCCTTTTGAAGAAAAGTAATGGGAATATGTACACCTTAAAGTCTGAAGCATCGACGGGTCCTTTTAAGATCCAGGCTGCTTTGGATAGGTATTGCTCTAGTTGTGAGAGGGTGATTTTATTCATAATTATTTAATCTCAATTCGTTTAACTCTTGTTTTTTGTTCTCCATCTCTATTGTCAGTATATTCTTCTATTTCAACCTGAATTGGCATTTTATCATACAAAGAATGAGTGCTTACCAAATGAGGCGGAATAAATACATTATCGCCTAAGGCATCCGGCGTAAAGCATGCAAATCCCTTTTGCGGATTTACATTTATTACTTTGCCATGTATTAATTCTTCTGTTGCAGTCT
>JBGTDZ010000303.1:0-5812 GCA_041748055.1 Aquaticitalea sp. | reverse complement strand
TTTACCCGCTTTTACTTATATATATATATACGTTTATAAAAAAACATTTAGATGTTTTTACAACTTAAAAAATAACTTTTGAGCACATCGTTGGAACAAAATATTGTAAAGCTTCTTAAGGATGGAGACAAGACTGCCATCAATTTACTGTATGAAAATTATTCGGACAGTCTTTATGGTGTTATTTTGAAGGTTACAAATAATGAAGCAATTGCCCAAGATGCATTACAGGAAAGTTTTGTGAAAATCTGGAAGCATTCCAAAAAATATGATGCATCAAAAGCAAAACTATTCACTTGGCTCTATCGCATTGCCAAAAACACGGCAATCGATAAAGTGAGAAGTTTTAATAATCGATTTGAGAAAGAAGTCCAAATTGATAAATCTAACGTATATATTCTACCAACCCAGAGCTTAAATCAGGACGTCCTAGATTTGAGAGATCATGTTGAACGACTGGACAGTAAGTATCAAATTGTACTAAATGCCTTATTTTTTGAAGGGCTCACGCAACAAGAAGCGAGCGAAGAATTAGATATTCCATTAGGTACTATAAAGTCTAGATTAAAAATTGGATTAAGGGAGCTCAAAAAAGTCTACAATCCATAAAATATCACAAAAATGGAAACAAAATTACAGTCTTTTTTTAATTCTGGCCTTATAGATAAATACATATTGGGCGACACTTCTATTGCAGAAAATATAGAAGTTGAATACTATATTTCAGAATACCCTGAAGTAGAATGTGAATATAATCGCTTACAAAAAAATCTGGAAATCATTTCAAAATCAAATGCCATATCTCCTCCAAAGCATGTTTTGGATTCTATATTGGAAGCGATTGATGAAAAACCAGTCATCAGTATCAACACGCCAAACCAAAAAACATCTTGGTACAGTATTGCGGCAAGTTTCGCCGCCGTTGCATTTGCCGTAATGTCCTTTTTAATGTACCAGAAAAATATGGTACTTATTGAGGAAAATCAGGTGGTTGTAGATGAGATTTTCGATTTGAGGAGCGATATTGAAGATAATAATTCAAAATTGGATCATGTCATGCTTCAATTCATGAAATTGAACAATCCGGAAACCGAAAAATATGTATTGCGTGGCAATTCCAGAGCTAAAGATTTAAAAACCGTAGCATATATTAATCAAATAGATAAAACATCCATGATTGATGTCGTATCATTACCAAAATTACCTGCAGAGCAACAATATCAAATTTGGGCTGAGCTCCAGGACAAGATGGTGAGTCTTGGGATTTTAGACGCGAACGATAGGAACTTAAGATCCATTCCATATATGGAAAATGCTTTGGGTCTTAGCATCACAATTGAAAACAAGAACAATGCTACGAATAAAGCAAATGCTGAAAATTCAGTTGCAGAAGTTACTCTAAAAAATAATTAAAAACAAAGATTTAAATAATTTGAATTACAAAAAAAATCTCTCAATGAGAGGTTTTTTTATGTTAGGTTATTCTTTAATCTTTACTGAACAGTGCTTTATGCAAAAATCCAGCCACAATGGCTCCTGCTATTGGTGCGATCCAAAACAACCATAGTTGAGCAGTAAATTCGCCACCAGCAAATAACGCCTGACTAGTAGAACGAGCAGGATTTACGGATGTATTAGAAATTGGGATGCTAATTAAATGAATAAGAGTTAAGGCCAAACCAATAGCAATACCAGCAAAACCTTTAGGTGCTTTAGGATATGTGCTTCCCAAAATAATCAATAAGAAAAACATTGTCAATACAAATTCAGTGATGAGCACAGACATCATGCTGTAGCCTCCAGGTGATAAATCTCCGTAGCCATTAGCAGCAAAACTTCCTATATCCACAAAATCTGATTTGCCACTTACTATCAAAAACAATAGCCCAGCTGCCGCTGCGCCTCCAACAACTTGTGCAACAATATAACCCAATAATTCCTTAGCAGGAAACATACCTCCTGCCCACAATCCAATAGAAACCGCAGGATTAAAATGCGCACCAGAAACATGCCCAACGGCATAAGCCATTGTCAAAACGGTTAAACCAAAAGCGAATGAAACTCCGACAAATCCAATTCCCATTTCGGGATAACCAGCAGCAAAGATGGCGCTACCACATCCTCCAAAAACGAGCCAAAATGTACCAAAAAATTCTGCAAATAATTTTTTCATAAGTGATGCTTTAATTGGTTAGTTCTAATAAATTTATAAATTATAATCAATTTCACACAACATTGTTAAAAAGTCAGTCAATTTGTTCATTCTTAGAATTGTTTTTAAATACGCAAGCAAATATCTCTATTGTTAATTATGAACAAAATGATATATCTTTGAAAAAACATTTTATCATGAAACTTCTTCTGATCACAATTATACTTTTAGGCCTTGGAATTGCAGGTATTGCAATTAAATTGTGGGCAAAAAAAGATGGAAAATTCTCGGGCACTTGTGCAAGCCAAAACCCAATGTTAAATAAGGAAGGTGAAGCCTGTGGCTTCTGTGGAAAAACCGCAGATCAATTTGAGAATTGCAATGAACCTCAACATTCATAGGTATTCATGCTTATAATTGATGTCCTTTTCTACAGTTTTGTTGTAGTCATTCTAATTCAAATTGTTTTTTACGGATTTATTTTTGGAAATTTTTCTTTTAAAAAATTTGAAAGAAAATCATCTAATCCCATTCCTGTTTCGGTGATTATCTGTGCAAAAAATGAAGCTAAAAACCTTAAAAGGCATATTCCCTTAATTCTGTCCCAGGACTATCCAAAATTTGAGATAATCCTCATCAATGACAGGTCCAGTGACAAATCATTGAAGGTCATGGAAGGCCTCAAAGCAGAACATTCCAATATCAAAATTGTGGATGTAAAAAACATTGAAGCGTTTTGGGGAAATAAAAAATATGCCTTGACCTTAGGAATAAAAGTAGCTTCACATAATCATTTATTATTTACCGATGGAGATTGCAGACCATTGTCCAATCAGTGGATAAAAGAAATGAGCGGTCATTTTTCATCTGCTAAATCGATTGTGATAGGATATGGTTCTTATAAAAAAGAACCAAAATCATTTCTGAACAAATTGATACGGTTTGAAACCTTGTTGACTGCCCTCCAATATTTTTCATATGCAAAAATGGGTCAGCCATACATGGCTGTAGGGCGCAATTTAGCTTATACCAAACAAAACTTTTTTGAAGCACGCGGATTTATGAATCATATGAACATAAGGTCTGGAGATGACGATTTGTTCATCAATGAGATAGCTAACGCTTCAAATACTGCAATTTGTTTCACAAAAGAAAGTTTTACCGAATCCATTCCAAAAAAAACCTATGCTGATTGGATACTACAGAAACGTCGGCATGTCAGTACCGCCAATCATTATAAATTTAAACACCAAGTATTATTGACCCTGTTTTATCTGTCTCAATTACTGTTTTACATGATGGCAATTGTTCTTATTAGTTCCATGCTTTATTGGCAATATGTGATTGGGTTGATTGTTCTTAGATATGTTCTCGTGTACATCAGTCTGGCTTTTGCCGCAAAAAAACTGAACGAAAAGGATTTGATTCTATACTTGCCATTATTGGAATTGTTTTTAATTGTCACACAATTCTCTATCTTTATAAAAAACCTTATCTCAAAGCCCAATCATTGGAAATAAAAAAAGCAATTGAAAAAGCTAAAATGAATGACCAAATTGCATTCAATTTTCTATTGGACACTTTTTGGAACGATGTTTATGGTTTTCAATTGAAACGTACAGAGAATGAGAATGATGCAGAGGATATTACAATTCAAACCTTTTCAAAAGCATTTGATAAAATTGCCTCCTATAATGAAGACTTTGAATTCAGGACTTGGTTAATTACGATTTCAAAAAATATACATATCGATTTATTGAGAAAACGAAAATCTTCGATTTCGAACAATACAACCAAAAGGGATGATGATGAGTTTTATGATATTATCGACGAATCCCCTTCGCCGGAAGATGATCTAATCACAGAGCAAAATCTCGCCAAACTGCTTAGGGACATTAAAAAATTAAAGCCTCATTATCAGGAAATTATCAATTTAAGATATTTTCAGGAGTTGAGCTACCAAGAGATTTCGGAACAACTCAATGAGCCCATGAATAATGTGAAAGTCAAACTTTTAAGAGCCAAAAAACTTCTTGCGGAAATAATAAAGAAAAAGTAATGGCATTAAAATTAAAACAATTCGGTCCAGGCCTATTGTTTGCTGGTGCTGCGATTGGAGTGTCTCATTTAGTCCAATCTACCCGCGCTGGTGCAGATTTTGGTTTGGGACTTGTCTGGGCATTGGTCTTGGTAAATCTTTTTAAATATCCCTTTTTCCAATACGGTCCTCGCTATGCATTGGCAACTGGTGAAAGTCTTCTGGATGGCTACAAAAAACTTGGCAAAGGCGTTTTATTGACTTATTTTATATTATCGCTTGCTACTATGTTTACCATCCAATTGGCGGTAACAATCGTAACGGCCAGTTTGGCCTCTTCAATTTTTGGAGATTTTATTTCGATGGAAACTTGGACTTTGGTCATCCTAGCTTTATGTTTTGGCATATTGGCTTTTGGCAGATATCAACTTTTAGATAGAATGATGAAAATCATTGTCCTCACGCTAACCATCAGTACAATCGTTGCTGTTTACATTGCTTTTTTCAATTTTGAATCGTCCCTATCGTTTGTTCAGGTACTACCGGATAGCAGCTTAGAAATTGGCTTTTTAATTGCATTTATGGGTTGGATGCCAGCACCCTTGGATATTTCGATATGGCAATCTCTTTGGGCACTTGAAAAACAAAAGGAAAGTAGAGCATACGATGTAAGAACATCAATTTTCGATTTCAATGTAGGCTTTATTACTGCAGTACTTTTAGGATTAGGATTTATATTACTAGGAGCTTTGGTGATGTACCATAGTGGTGAAACTTTTAGTGATTCTGCAAGTGGCTTTGCAAATCAGCTCATATCCATGTATTCTAATAATTTAGGGAGTTGGTCCTATCTTGTTATTGGCGTAGCAGCTTTTGCAGCAATGTTCAGCACAACCCTATCAACGCTGGATGCGTCTCCTCGATCTATGGAAAAAACCGTGCAACTATTGTCTGGTAGCAACTTCAAAAAGGGCTATCTCTTATGGCTTTTTACTTTGACACTTGGAACCGTTTTGATTTTTTTCTTCCTCAATTCCGAAATGGGATTATTGATTAGAATTGCCACGATTTTATCCTTCCTAACAGCTCCTTTCTATGCTATTGCAAATTACAGATTGATTTCCAGCAAACACACACCTAAAGAATGGCGGCCTTCATTGAAACTTCATGTTTTATCCTGGCTGGGCATCATATTTTTAATAGGATTCAGTCTTTGGTACCTCAACACATTATAACATCATATTAAGATTTAACTCTGTATCTTTGCGGTTCAAATTCTCATATTAAATGGATACAGAAACTGCTTCAAACATCCTACCCGAACGTCAAGCTAAACCAAAATGGCTTCGTGTAAAACTTCCCACAGGAAAAAAATATACTGAATTAAGAGGCCTTGTTGACAAATACAAATTGAATACCATTTGCACTTCTGGAAGTTGTCCGAATATGGGAGAATGTTGGGGAGAAGGGACAGCAACTTTTATGATTTTAGGAAATATTTGCACGCGTTCTTGTGGATTTTGCGGGGTAAAGACGGGTAGGCCAGAAACATTGGATTGGGATGAACCTGAAAAAGTAGCACGTTCCATAAGAATCATGAATATCAAGCATGCTGTTTTGAC
>JBGTDZ010000302.1:0-3998 GCA_041748055.1 Aquaticitalea sp. | reverse complement strand
GCTCTTTGTCTTTTGAAGTATAGGTCTCCAAAAACGTTTCAATATCCGAAGTGTCCAGATACGGCGAATGGATGGAAAAGTTGGAGCTATGTAAGTTATTATCTAGTGTGCTGTTGATAAAATCCGAAAAATTATCAATTGTACCAGCAAAATACACCGAACTCTTTCCGGGCAGATCAATATCCAAAGTTTTGAGAGTGGCCACATCATTATCAATCTGAATATGCAGGCTGTCCACAGGAATTTGGAGGGCGGCAGCATTAAAATCGATAAGGGTGCCACCTATTTTTAAATCCCCAAATACTGTTGAACTCAAGATTTCCAAATCTTCCGATTGTCCTTTGTAGTTGCCGTTAAATTTAAAATCACCCGACTTGAATACGAAGTTGACAGTGTTTAAATAATCGTTCAGATTTTCAGTCTTACCCTCAACATTGACAGAAAAATCAAAGTCAAAAGGATTAAGGTTCAATGAGTCGCGCTCGCTTGTGTGTGCGTTGACCTTACCGTAAATATTGGCACTCGTTTCTTTGTATTTTAAGTCGAGATTGTTCAGTTTAAGGATGGAATCATTTTCAAAATAAAGGAATGCATTGACCTTTTCTGTGATGAGGTCGTTGTACTTGAGCGAGTCAATGGCCAATTCTATCTCAGGATTGAATTTATTGATGTCCTTGAATACCGTGTGCAATGCCCTTCGGTTTTTTGGTTCTTTAACCTTTTCTTCATCCTTTAAAGACTTTACCGTCTTCAATAAATTATCGGCATCAATAAAAGGCGCCGTTATTTTCAAGGATATAGATCCTGGATCTTGTGAATTGTCCAACAAAAAACTCGGGAAGTGTTTTATGCTTCCATTGAGATTCATTGGGTACAATTCACCTATTTCGAGACTGAATTTGTTAAGAAGGATATTAGAATTGTCCACGAACAACGCCAACGAATCAATCTCAATATCCATATCTGCGGGTGCATAGTGAAGTTTTGTATGGGTAAGGTTTAAGTCACCTTGAGCATTGTTGAGAAGTTCACTGAACTCTTTCACATTCCCTTTTACGGTTCCAAAAAAGTTATATTCACCTGAGTCTATCCTAAACAATTGAATATTGAACAACTCCTTAAAAACAGAGATTGAGCCACTCGAGGTAGCTTCGGCATCTATATAAATGGCATCTTTTAGTTCGCTTTCCGGTTCAGGCACCACAACACTTCCTTTAAGATTGGTAATAGCTTCGAGATATGTGAAATCAAAATTACGTAGCAATATGGTCTTAGAATTGACCAACTCGATATTGGAACTGACGTCATTTATAATCACATCATTGTACTGTAAAGCTTCCAACTGGATGTTGAATTGTGGATGGAATTGCCCATACACAGTTTCCAAGGTTTCATGAAGATTCTTTCTATCGTCCGCATTCACTTCCGATTTAGGCACAAAACTTTTTGCCAAGGAAATGATTTCATTAATATTCAGGCTTTTGGAATCTAGGAAAATTCTGCTTGTTGTTGGTGTCTTTGGGTCTTTGGATAGAAGTCCCGAAATGTTTTTTAATTCTCCCTTTAGCACTAAAGTGTCATTATTTGGGAGATTGATGACCAACTCATTTAAGTATGAAATTTCTTTTTTTAAAGAAAGATTTATAGTCTCAATTGGTAATTGCAAGCCATTTTTTTTAAGAATTACGCGAGTATTGTTTAAGTTGAAATTGCCCGTTGCTTCATTTAGAAATTGATATGGATTGGGGACATCCCCAGAAATGACAACATTGAGTTGAAACGTACCGCCCTGGAAATCAAAATTGTCCATATCAATTATGGTTGCCAACGCTTCATTGCTTCCCTTTAAGTTTACATTTGCCTCAATGAAATTTTTTGTTTCGGGAGTGCTCTGAAAATAGGCGTTGCTAATATTTACGTCAACAGTCTCCAAATTGGCAATTAGGGAATTAAAATGGATTTTCAGGTCTTTCCGTGATTTTTTAATACTTCGCAAACTATCGGATGTATAGAGGTCATTGGTTAAATTGCCGCTGAAAGACGCGTTTTTAAAATGCAATTTATTTGCAACAACGATGCTATTGTTATCTGTTGAGAATTCAGCTTCTATGTCCGGATTGTTGCCATAAGTGAAGGTTCCTGCTAGAAGAATACTGGATTTAAATGGTTTTTGTATTTCATAATTTTTCAGTTTCACGGACAAGCTATCTGGCAAAAGACCTTTGATTGCTTGAAAATCCGTTTCAGGATTTTGAAGATAAAACGCATACTTGTTGGCCTCCGAAAGATCAAAATCGGCATTTAATTGAAATGATTGTTGATCGATGGTAAGTGCAAATTCTGGTACTTCTATGGTGTCCTCTTTCAGGTCAATTGTAAATTTCGGTTTACCTCCAACGCGAGCGCCATTGAAAAAACTACCTTTTTTAGTGTTAAAGCCCAAGTTATTGACAGTAACATCAAAAGAAACACTCCCTTTTATTTTTAAGTCATAATCTTTGAACTCCCCTTTTATTCGATGGATCTCGAAGTTATAGTATTTGTTTAAAATGCTGTCTGTGGAAACGTATTTCACATTGTCAAGAAGAAAAGTGGCGCCGTCTTCATGAAGCCAATCTGGTAGTTGAAAGCCTTTGCGTTGTGTGTGTTGTTTATCGCGTTTGAGTTGCTCATGATACGCCACTGATCTATTCGATCTAACTTCAGAAGTGAAGACCGCATTTCTAATATCAATCTTTTCAAACTTGATGTTACCACTCAAAAGATTTCCAACACTGATAATGACTTTGGCCTTATCAATTTTTAACGTCGAGAATTTATCTGTTAGGGTATCAGTGTTGGATTGCTCTATGTCTTTAAGGGTGAAGCCCACCTTTGGGAAACCGCTTAAAAAATTGGCTTTTACTTCCCCAATGGTCAGTGTGCCTCCATTGTTTTCGCTATACCATTCTTGCAACACATCAATGACCGTATCCCTACTGAGCCATCCAATCGTAAATAAACCAATGGGTACAAAAATAATGACAGCAATAGCAATTAGGAATCGCCTCAGCCACTTACGACGGGTAGATATGTTGACCTTGGCAATTGGGGTTTTCAACTTTCAATTTTATCGGAAAATAAGAAGAATATTCGGGTAGAAAAAATAACATTCGATATACTTCCAAAAGAATGATGGATTTAAACACCTATAATTTGAGCAAACCAATGACGAATTCTTTAAATCACCCAGCCATATTTTGGAGAAAGCTTTTATAAAAAATCCCTATATCATTGGATATAAGGATTTGTATTCTAGTAATATTTAAACTCTAATGTTATTTTATAATTTCATTCACCGTTTTTAGATTATCGTCAGGAATGCGATCTATCATCTTATTATAAGGATCGATACCGGCTCTAATCGGAAGTTTTTTTGTAATGTAAACGTGGGTTGATTTTCCTGGCTTCACCCAAACTTTCTCCAACACTAAAGGTGATTTGATGGTCATTCCTTGAGTATTCACGGTATCATTATCAAATATACCTATTTCTAATACATTTGCTTGAGTACCTTCATTTAACAACTTACCAGTTCCATCGAAGTAATTTTTGGCACTTTCTACATTAATGGTGACCTCATAGGTATTGTCCTTTAGTTTTTTGTACGATGCGTTTGTCACCTTATTTGAGTACAGTGTTATTTTTTCGAAACTATCTTCCAAATAATACTGTAATGAATCTGGTGTTACAGATTTCATGTAATCGTACCATTCTAAGGTTGTAGTGAATGGAGCTTCAGGTCTAAATCGCGCTGCTTCGGTATAGGCTTTAAAACCTTTGTTTAAATTGGCTTCACCAATCAAATCTTGAAGTCCGTATAGAATCAATCCGCCTTTTTGATACCAAACATAGGCTTGATTATCATTGTCCAACAAAGTTTTTTCAAACTTGCTTTCATTGGCCCTTCCTCTCAAATAGTCATCTAATTCTTCTTTTAAGAATTTCTGCATGGCATC
>JBGTDZ010000301.1:0-5910 GCA_041748055.1 Aquaticitalea sp. | reverse complement strand
TAATGTAATTTTCCCGAAGGGAAAGGTCGTTAAAGAGATACCTAAATTCCAAATAGTTTGGAAAGCCTGAATCTGTAAGATCTACTTTCATGTGGTCCTCGTCATCGTACATATATTTTACCCGCATGGCTTCAATGGAATACATCATCAAATCGGAATATTGTTTGAAAAAGAAAATTTCTTGCTGTGTACAAAGTGCATTCTGTTGGATATTGACAAGTAATTCCTTTAAGGCGAAATCGACCATTTTATGATAAAACACATACTGTTCCTTACCATCAAGATGGGCAGAATCCAACGGGGTTACTATTTGGTTTAGGGACATTTTTTTACTCTTATGCAGGCGGTTGTTAACTACGAATACACGAATGTTTATTGGTGTTTGTAAAACCTTTCAGCCTCAAACTGCGAAATTGAAAGGTGTGGAGTTGTATTATTCTAAGTCAATAAATCATCCGTGGTATCTTTTGGCTTTTGATTGCCTGCGGGCTTACTTGAGCCATTTCCTTCAGATGGTGGGCTTGCGTCAGCTTTATAGTAATCCTCGAATATTTCCTTCATATCAATGCCATATCTTTCAGCAAAATTCTTTTGGATATCGGCATCCTTCTCACGAATCTCCTGTAAGGCTTCAGCGTAACTGCTATATACTCCTTGCATCACTTTTTCATGAACTGGAATATTGTCCATCATTTCCTGACGTGCTTTGGCACTCGCGGTATGCATGGATGCCAAGGTTTGACCAATATGTTCATCTGTCTTTACCCCCAAATGTTCCAAAATGGCAGCAAACTCCTGGTCTGTCCTTGCTTTTAATGCGACCACGTAACCATCATAATATTTTAGACGTTCTTCAGTATCTGATTTTAACTTCGCTCTATGTGTTTGCAAATTACTGCGCAGGGAGGTCAAAACTTTTATGGTCAAATTATGTTTGTGAACAAAACTATCTTTGGAAGCAGCCAATGTGGTATATGCGTTTTTGAGTCCTTCCAACTCCTCTACTTTCTGCTCCAACGTTGTCACTTTTCCGACAGCTTGGGCATAAGCTGCAGATTGCTTATCAACGATGTCCTCCAATTCTTGGCGCGCTTGTTTTAATAGAGCGTAATTTTCTTCAAGCTTTCCTTCAACTTCCTTCTTCTTTTCTAAAGCTTTTGTGTGGTTTTTTGTGGCTTCAACTATAGCGTCTTGCAATTTGTCTTCCACCTCTTTAATTTCGACTTCACGATTTTTCAATCTTGTAACTGCAGCTTGACTTTTGAATGATAATTCGCTCAAAAGGGTTTGAACATCAGCAGTTTCAATGCGTTGCTGGAACATCGCTTTGGCCTTGTTATCGGCTGAAGCACGAACTTTTTCAGCTTCTATCAAGTCTTGTTCAGCTTTCTTTATTTTGCTCTTCCGGCCCCAAAGATTGTTCCACCACGTGTCAGCTTTGTTTTGAGAATCTTCCAACTCAATTTTGGCGCGCTCGAGAGCTTTTTGGGCATCATCAATGACCTTTTGTTCATTTGCGTTCAAGGACGAAAACTTTTCGAACAAAATCCCCACTTCATCTTGATAATCCGTTAAATCCTTGATGGCGTCCAAAAGACTTGTCCTATCTTTTTCTGCCATGTGAACAACATCGTCAAGCGTGGCGTTCAGAATTTTTTGGCGTACTTCCGGATCATCTTCCTGAGACAGTTTGGATTTCATGGTATCAATGGCTTTTCCCCAATTGACATCCACTTTTGCGTTTTTCTGGTTAGAATTGGTTTCTAATAAATCAAAATCGTCAGACATGTTATGAAGTGTGTTAAATGCGTTGAACAAAATTTAATGGAGTAGCAATTTCGACAAAAAATATGAGTTTCAAAATTAATACCCTTTAAATTATTGGTATTATTTGTTATAAAAATGTTACAGAATCAGGGAAAGTGTTTCCAAGTAGCTATCTTTATGGCAATACAAACCATTTATTATGAAAGCCATTAAATTCATCATTTTAGGAATATTATTAACCACATTGTCCTGCAAGGACAAATCAGAAAAGGTGGTTGATCTCGCCTCTGAAACAGCAGAGGAAATGCACGAAACTACTAAACCAGATTCATTGAACATTTTTCCCATTGAGCACGCCACTATGATTTTAGCACATAAGGATGCCGTCATATATGTAGATCCTGTTGGGGGAACCGAGGTATTCAAGGACAAAGAAAAACCAAATTATGTATTGATTACGGATATACATGGCGACCATTTGGATGCTGAAACCTTGAAAGGGTTGGATTTAAGCATGGCGACTGTGATTGCGCCAAAAGCTGTTGCAGACATGCTTCCGAAAATGCAAATGAAGGAACTCATTGTTCTGAATAATGGAGAATCCAAGTCATTTGATAATTTGCAAGTGGAAGCGATTCCTATGTATAATCTTCGAAAAGAAGCATTAAAATTCCATGAAAAAGGTCGTGGTAATGGCTATGTGTTGACATTAGGAGAAAAACGGGTATATATTTCTGGAGATACTGAAGACATTCCGGAAATGCGCAATCTTAAAAATATTGATGTCGCATTCGTGTGCATGAATTTACCTTATACCATGACTGTCGAAAGTGCAGCAAGTGCAGTGTTGGATTTTAAACCAAAAAATGTTTATCCATACCATTTTAGAGGCACTGACGGTATGAGTGACGTTTCAAAATTTAAAGACATTGTTAATAAAAGCAATCCAGATATCAATATTGTGCAGTTAAACTGGTATAAATGACCGTTTACCGAACATTATTTTCGTAATTATTTTAAATTCTTCATAACTTTTTTATTATGAAATAGTTACCGAATGTATTAAAAGTGTATATTTGATTGCCAAAATTATCTAAAACTTCTAATTCATGCTTGATATTACTAACCTGAATTTAATTGTAAGCACCATGCAATTGACGATTGTGCTTATTGTGACAGCTGCTGTTTTTCTTGTTTTTATCGTAATTGCCATCATCAAAATGTATAAATTGAAAGCTGAAAACAAACGTATTTTAGAATCTGATGCATTTAAAACTGATGTCGATGAAAGTTATAAGGATTTTACTGATAGTCATTTGTATGACAATAAATAGTATTTTACTATAACTTTATCCTGAGAATTGAACACTTATAAATAAAATATCTGATAAAAGCACATAAAAAAGCGCCTTCAAAAAATTGAAGGCGTTTTTTTTATCTCACTAACTTTTTATATTTGATACGTTTTGGGGCCACATCACCAAGTCGTTTCTTTCGATTCTCCTCATAATCCGAAAAGCTTCCTTCAAAGAAATATACTTCAGAATTGCCCTCGAAGGCTAAAATGTGGGTACAAACCCGATCCAAAAACCACCTATCGTGACTGATGACCACTGCACATCCGGCAAAATTTTCAAGACCTTCTTCCAGCGCCCTTAAAGTATTAATATCCAAATCGTTGGTTGGCTCATCCAAAAGCAGTACGTTACCTTCTTCCCTAAGGGTCATTGCCAAATGCAGGCGGTTGCGTTCACCACCGGAAAGTAATTTTACCTTTTTGTTTTGCTCGCTTCCGCTAAAATTGAAACGGCTCAAATAGGCCCTCGAATTAACCTGCCTTCCTCCCATCATTACCAATTCCTGCTCATCGCTAAAATTTTGCCAAATGGATTTTTCTGGGTCAATATTGGAATGTTTTTGATCTACATAAGCAAGTTTTGCGGTATCACCCACAACAAATTCGCCTTTATCCGGATTTTCTTCATCCATAATCATTCTAAAAATGGTGGTTTTACCAGCGCCATTTGGTCCAATAACTCCTACGATTCCAGCTTGTGGCAATTTGAAATTCAAATCTTCATAGAGCAATTTATCTTCATATCCCTTACTTACACCAACAGCTTCAATAACATTCGTCCCTAAACGTGGGCCATTAGGAATGTAAATTTCCAATTTCTCATCGAGCTGCTTTTGATCTTGGCTCATTAATTTGTCATAGTTGTTCAATCGTGCCTTTTGCTTGGTCTGGCGGCCTTTGGCTCCTTGTCGGACCCATTCCAACTCACGCTCCAAAGTTTTTTGACGCTTGGAAGCTGTTTTGCTTTCTTGTGCCAATCGTTTCGATTTTTGATCTAACCAAGATGAATAATTACCTTTCCAAGGAATGCCTTCCCCTCTGTCGAGTTCCAAAATCCAACCAGCTACATTGTCTAAGAAATATCTATCGTGGGTTACGGCTATAATCGTTCCTTTGTATTGTGATAGATGATGTTCCAACCAATGAACAGATTCCGCATCCAAATGGTTGGTAGGCTCGTCCAATAACAAAACATCTGGCTCTTGTAAAAGCAGTCTACAGAGTGCGACACGGCGACGTTCTCCACCCGAAAGAACGGCGATTTTCTTGTCCCCATCTGGAGTTCGCAAAGCATCCATCGCAATTTCGAGTTTGGTATCAAGTTCCCAAGCATTGGAAGCATCTATTTTGTCTTGAAGAACTGCCTGTTTATCCATCAACTTTTGCATTTTATCAGGATCGGAATAGATTTCTTCCAAACCAAACATATCGTTGATTTTATTGTATTCATCAAGAATGGCCACAGTTTCTGCTGCACCTTCGCGAACGACTTCCATTACCGTTTTGCTTTCGTCCAGTTGTGGATCTTGTTCCAAATATCCAACAGAATAATCTTGAAGAAATGTGACATCACCTTGGAAATTTTTATCGATACCTGCTATAATTTTCAATAAAGTTGATTTTCCAGATCCGTTAAGACCCAAAATTCCAATTTTTGCTCCATAGAAGAAGCTCAAATGAATATTTTTTAAAACTGGTGTATCCGCACCCTTATAGGTCTTTGTAAGACCTCGCATTGAAAAAATTACTTTTTTATCGTCGCTCATTTTTGTTTTTGGTTTGTTGTGGAGTTGCTTAATTAATGATTAGTTCGAATATTTCGGCTCAATTTAAACCTAAATTAAACCCTTCCTTTAAGTGCGTTGAAGACCCAAGCAATTGCGAAAAAGCCAATACCTACAGATGCAAAGCCATATCCTGCGACCTCGTCATATCTAAATGCTCCAAGTCCTATTAAACCTACTCCTACTATAATCATAATGGTAGTTGCCCAAGCTAATACCGTGTTTTTATTCATTGACATAATTTCGTTTTTAAGGGAATAACAAATATCGTATTTTTTAAATAAAAAAAAGCATCCATTGTTGGATGCTTTTACACTGTATCAAATTAGATTTTATCGCATTGGGACTTCTATCATCAATAATTCTGAATCTTCTTTGGCTGAGATTGAAAAGGAATCGGTTTCAGAAATACCGATAGCATCCCGTGTTTCCAATTGATTCTCATCAACTAAAATACTACCTTGAACAAGCATAACGTACACACCATGATTTGTGCTTTTTGGTTGATATTCAAAGGTTTTGTCTTTGCTCAAGTCCAAACGCGAAATTCTTGCATCTTGATGGATTTTCAAACTTCCATCTACAGGTTCATCAATAGACGAGACTACAACTTGTAATTGATTTTGTCTTCCGGAACTCTCAAAATGTTTTTGTCCATATCGCGGATCTACATCTCTTTTGTTGGGAATGATCCAAATTTGGAATAAATTCAAAGATTCCGTTTCGCTTGCATTGACTTCGGAATGTTCCAAGCCTGTCCCGGCTGACATAATCTGAACTTCCCCGGCTTTGATAGTTTGCCAATCACTGTTCATATTGTCCCTATGCTTTAAACTTCCACTCAACGGTATTGTGATAATTTCCATATTATTGTGCGGATGTGTTCCAAATCCCATCTTGGGAGCGATGACATCATCGTTCAAAACACGTAATGCACCAAACTGCATTTTATCCTTGTCAAAATAATTGGCAAAACTGAATGAATGATTTGCTTGCAACCAA
>JBGTDZ010000300.1:0-12828 GCA_041748055.1 Aquaticitalea sp. | reverse complement strand
TAAAAGATAGTGGCGACAACAAACGTAACACAGGAAAACAAAATCAATTTTATTATGAAATAATCCAACACCTCAAAAATACCTGCAACAAAGAATGCCAAGACTATAAATCCAATAAACCATATCATGAATTGGTCTTTTGTGAGCATCATTAGATTCCGGTATAGTTACTTGGTGTGATTGTTTTCAATTCAGTCTTAATTGCTTCTGAAACCTTTAAAGAATCGATAAAGTCAGATATCGATTTCTGGTTGATTATTTCATTGGTTCTGGTCAATCCCTTCAAAGCTTCGTAAGGATTTGGATAACTTTCACGACGCAAAATCGTCTGGATGGCTTCTGCGACCACCGCCCAATTGTTTTCCAAATCTTCTGCAAACTTTGATTCATTCAACACCAATTTATTCAGTCCTTTTAACGTGGATTTAAAACCGATTAAAGTATGACCAAAGGGAACGCCTATATTTCGAAGAACCGTGCTGTCTGTCAAATCCCGTTGCAATCTTGAAATCGGTAATTTTCCCGATAAGTACTCAAAAATGGCATTGGCAATTCCCAGGTTTCCTTCACTGTTTTCAAAATCTATCGGATTTACTTTATGTGGCATTGCCGAACTTCCAACTTCCCCGGCATTGATTTTCTGTTTAAAATAATCCATGGACACATAAGTCCAAATATCCCTATCCAAATCAATTAAGATATTGTTGATACGTTTAAGAGCATCAAACAAGGCGGCCATGTGGTCGTAGTGCTCAATTTGGGTAGTCGGGAATGAATGTTGCAGACCCAATTTGCCCTGTACAAAATCACTACCAAAAGCTTTCCAATCGATGCTAGGATATGCTACATTATGGGCGTTGTAGTTTCCTGTAGCGCCTCCAAACTTTGCTGCGCTTGGGATGTCATTCAATAAATTGAACTGCTCTTCCAACCGTACCACAAAAACTTCAATCTCTTTGCCAAGTCGGGTAGGAGAGGCTGGTTGCCCATGTGTACGGGCCAGCATCGGGATATGTGCCCAAGCCTTGGATAGTTCTTTTAGTTTGCCAAGAATAATGGTGTATTGAGGAACATAAATACCATTCATCGCTTCCTTAATACTCAAAGGAATGGCTGTATTGTTGATGTCCTGAGAAGTCAATCCAAAATGGATGAATTCTTTGAATTGTGAAATATTTAAGGCTTCAAATTTTTCTTTTATAAAATATTCTACAGCTTTGACATCGTGGTTAGTGACTTTTTCAATGTCCTTTATTTTTAGGGCATCCTCCGTGGAAAAATCAGTATGGATTGCTCTCAGCTTTTCAAATAAAGAGGTATCGAAGGTAAAAAGTTGTGGTAATGGCAGTTCGCACAACGCAATAAAGTACTCAATTTCTACTTGAACCCTATATTTTATCAATGCCTCTTCCGAGAAGAAAGGCGCCAATTCACTGATTATGTTTCGATAACGACCATCGATTGGAGAAATAGCATTGAGTGAAGATAGAGACATGGTTGCGTAGTTTTTTTAAAGAGGCAAAGATAGCAAAGAAAGTTTTATGAGGGATGTTAGAAGTCAGAAGATTGATTATGAAAAATCATTATATTTAGATTAAATTTAAAATCATGGAAAAATTTTTACTATTCTTCTCGCTTGTTTTCATTCAATCTTCCTTTTCACAATCCTATAAAAAATCGGAACCCTTTACCCATACTTATTCCATTGTCGCAAGGGATTCCATAACAGGTGAAATTGGCGCTGCTGTTCAAAGCCATTGGTTTAATGTTGGTTTTGTGGTCATTCATGCCGAAGCAGGTGTTGGTGCTGTGGCAACTCAATCTTTGACCAATCCAAGTTATGGACCTAAAGGTTTAACCCTTATGAAACAAGGTTTGACTCCGCAACAATCTTTGGACGCATTGACGGCAAATGATAGTGGAGAAATGTACCGTCAAGTAGCTTTTTTGAATAACAAAGGCGAAGTTGCTACTCACACCGGTAGTTTGTGCATTGATGAAGCTGGTCATCGACAGGGCAAGAATTTTTCTGTCCAAGCAAATATGATGCTTAACAACACTGTTTGGGACGCCATGGCCAGTGCTTTTGAAACTACAAATGGAAGCCTGGCAGAGCGCATATTAGCAGCTCTAAAAGCAGCACAGGCCGAGAAAGGTGACATTCGTGGTAGTCAGTCGGCTGCTATTTTGATTGTCAAAGGTGATGCAACGGGAAATTCTTGGGAAGATAAAGTTATGGATTTAAGGGTGGAGGATAGCGCCAATCCGATTGCAGAATTGGAACGCTTAATAAAAATCAATAAAGCATATGATTATATGAACAAGGGAGATTTGGCTATGGAAGTTGGTGATTCAAAAAAAGCAGAGGAATTATATTTGAATGCCCAAAAATTATTTCCAGAGAATTTGGAGATGCAATATTGGTATGCCATCAATCTGTTGAACAACAAGGATTTCGAAATGGCAAAACCTATTTTGACATCGATTTTTAAAAAGGATTCAAATTGGAGGACTTTGACATCCAGATTGGTAAAAAGTAAATTATTGATTATTTCTGATACTGAATTGGAGAAGGTGATGAAGCTTTAAGGTTATTGAGTACATATTTTCTGCCACTAATGGACGAATGTTTTTTATTTTTGTACATACCTGATATAAATCGACTTTAAATGGTCAACTTATTTAAGGGACGTACATATCTTAAAAATAAAACAAAAAAATGAAAATTATAAAATACATACTATTGTCCTTACTTATGATTTTTATAATTGCCCAATTTTTTGGTCCTGAACGTAATGAAGGAAGTGTTGCAACTTTTGATACTTTCTTACAGGAAACCAATCCACCTGACGATGTGAGAGATGTCTTGACCGAAACTTGTTTTGATTGTCATAGCGACCATACAAGATATCCTTGGTATGACAAAATTACCCCTGTTAACTATTGGTTGGCAGATCATGTAAATGAAGGGAAAGAGCATTTCAACATTTCCAAATGGGATGATTATTCAACTAAAAAGAAAGACCATAAGTTTGAAGAGCTGATTGAAATGGTCGAAGACAAAGAAATGCCACTCGAATCCTACACCTACACTCATTCAGAAGCCAGACTCACTGATGATCAAATAAAATCTGTGGTAGATTGGGCCAAACAAGTAAGATTTAAATATAGTTTGGAGCCAGAAGCACAATAAAAAAAATATTCAGTCGCAGTTTTCATCGACATTTGTCAGTATTTGTCTTAGATAATTAATTTACCTTTTTGAGAGTTTGTGTTTTCTGCATTAAATCTGAGGAATACTTTCAGTTCAAAAATGATTGAAATTGGACTTTTATCCTTATTAAACTCTAACTTTGAGAATCATTCATCTTGCTCCGAGCAAAAAAAAATAATCATGAATTAGTGGCAAACCAAATACTCTTAATCATAGGACACGTATGGCCAGAGCCCAAAAGCTCAGCAGCCGGAAGTCGCATGTTGCAACTGATTGAAGCGTTTCTAGATCAGGGTTATACAGTAACGTTTGCAACCACCTGTAGTAAAAGCGACAATGCTTTTGATCTTGCCACACTTGGAATTCAACAGGTTTCAATCGAATTGAATGCTTCAAGTTTTAATGACTTTATAAAAGAATTGAATCCCAATTTGGTCTTGTTCGATCGTTTCATGACAGAAGAACAGTTTGGGTGGAGAGTGGCAGAGGAATTGCCGAGAGCGGTTCGAATCTTGGACACAGAAGATTTGCATTGCCTGCGAAAAGGGAGACAACAAGCATTTAGGAATGGAAAACCTTTCGAGATTGATCACCTTTTTAACGACACCGCAAAGCGTGAAATTGCCAGTATTTACCGATGCGATTTGAGCTTAATGATATCTGAGGTGGAAATAAATATCCTGACCCATCAATTTAAGGTCAGTGAGCATTTACTGTATTATTTGCCATTTTTGACCGAAGGTATTTCCCTTGAGGCTAGAAAGGGAATTCCCAAATTCAAGGATCGGGAGAATTTTGTAGTTATTGGCAATTTTTTACATCCCCCAAATTATGATGCAATCTTATTTTTAAAGGAACAAATTTGGCCATTTATTCGTAAGAAGATATCGAAAGTAGAATTGAATGTCTATGGGGCTTATGCCAATGAAAAAATAGAGCGATTTCACAACGAAAATGATGGTTTTCTGATCAAAGGATTTGCAGAGGATGTCAATGAAGTGATGCAAAGCGCCAAAGTCTGCTTGGTGCCACTGCGTTTTGGAGCCGGTTTAAAAGGGAAGTTGATTGATGCCATGACAAATGGTACGCCTTGCGTAATGACCTCTTTGGCTGCTGAAGGAATGTTTGGCGATTTTGAACCCAACGGATTTATTGAAGACGATGTCAAGCAATTTGCCAATAAAGCCATTGAATTGTACAAGAACAAAATATTCTGGAACGGCATGCAGAAAAATGGATTTTTGGTTTTAAATGGCAGGTTTGACAAACACCTTTTTGTGTCGGATTTTTTTGCGCATTTAGTTACGCTAAGTAATAACCTTGAAACGCTTCGCCGTCAAAATTTCACCGGCTTGATGTTGCATCACCACGCCATGCAAAGCACAAAATATATGAGTAAGTGGATAGAGGAAAAACAGAAAACAACCCTTAAGCCATCATCTCGCTCTTCTTAATTTTTCTGTACGTAAAAGAATTAAAAATATTGCGTTTGGCGAAACGCGTCAATTTATCAGATTGATAAAATTTAATGAACAAGGCTTTGTCAACACCAAAAAATTCGTAAGTGTCGCCATCCAAAAAAGTCAGTTCCAAGACCAAGCCTTTGTGTTGCCAATCAATAATCGGAGACAAGGTCGTCTCGTTAAATGCATCCAAATTCGCAGCTTTGGTTTCTGGAGCAATACTCACTAAAAAGTGGTAACCGTCAATAATTTGACGACTTTTCAATTCAGCTTCAACTGCTTTTTCATCACCAGCAAGAAATTTATCAGGATGCCATTCTTTCACTAAATTACGGTATGTTGTCTTTAGTTCTTTAAGGTCGATGCTGTTTTCGACACTAAATAATTTTTTGTACTCATTGATACGTTTCATCCTGATGCATTTTTAAGAAGGTGCAAAAGTACTCTTTTTGATGGACAGAAAATGAAATGTTTTTTATAAATATATTATGCGAGGCACAATCTACTTTTTTATAGCTTTGCACTCTTTAAAATGAGCATATGATTTCAGTAGATAATTTGGCAGTAGAATTTGGTGGTCAGTCATTATTTAGTGATGTTTCCTTCACCATAAATCCAAACGACAAAATTGCCTTGATGGGCAAAAATGGCGCTGGGAAATCCACCATGATGAAAATTATTGCTGGAGAGCAAAAAGGTACGCGTGGCAATGTGCGTTTTCCAAAAGATGCCATCATTGCCTATCTACCACAACATTTATTGACGGAAGACAACTGCACCGTTTTTGAAGAAGCTTCAAAGGCCTTTTCTCATATATTCGCTATGCGGGATGAAATGGAAACCTTGAACAAAGCGCTCGAAACCAGAACGGATTATGAATCTGATGCATACATGAACATCATCACCAAAGTATCCGATTTAGGTGAAAAATATTATGCGCTCGAAGACATAAATTATGATGCTGAGGTTGAAAAGGCACTAGGTGGATTGGGTTTTAAGCGAGATGATTTCAATAGACAAACAAGCGAATTCAGTGGTGGCTTCCGAATGAGAATTGAACTAGCCAAAATTTTGCTTAAAAAACCCGATTTGATCCTATTGGATGAACCAACCAACCACATCGATATCGAATCGGTCATATGGCTGGAAGATTTTCTACTGAATCGGGCCAATGCCGTGATGGTCATCTCCCATGACAGGGCATTTATTGATAATATCACAAATAGGACTATCGAAGTGACCATGGGGCGGATTTATGATTATAAAGCCAACTATTCACACTATTTGCAATTACGCGAAGACCGACGACTCCATCAAATAAAAGCGTACAACGAACAACAACGGTTCATAGCAGATAATATGGCTTTTATTGAACGGTTCAAAGGAACATACTCAAAAACCAATCAGGTAAATTCCCGAGAAAGAATGCTCGAGAAATTGCAACCCATAGAAATTGACGAGATTGATACCTCAGCCTTAAAATTGCGTTTTCCACCAGCCCAACGCTCGGGAGATTATCCGGTCACAGTGAAGGAATTGTCCAAGAGTTATGGTGATACGGTCGTTTTTAAGAATGCAAATATGTCTATTTCGAGAGGTGAAAAAGTATCTTTTGTAGGACGAAATGGCGAAGGGAAATCCACGATGATAAAAGCCATTATGGGCGAAATTGACGTGGAGGGTCATTGTGCTTTGGGTCACAATGTAAAAGTGGGCTATTTTGCACAGAACCAAGCGTCTTTGTTGGATGAAGGCCTGACAATTTTCCAAACAGTGGATGAAGTTGCCGAAGGCGATATAAGAACGCAAATCAAAAATATTCTCGGTCGTTTTATGTTCAAAGGTGATGATATCGATAAAAAAGTGAGCATACTTTCTGGTGGTGAAAAAACACGTTTGGCAATGGTAAAGTTGCTATTGGAGCCTGTAAATCTGTTGATTTTAGATGAGCCAACCAATCATTTGGATTTACAATCCAAAGATGTCCTTAAAGAAGCGCTGTTGGATTTTGACGGTACCTTGATATTAGTATCACACGACCGAGATTTTCTTCAAGGGTTATCACAAAAGGTGTTTGAATTTAAAGACCAACGTGTCATTGAACATTTTGAAACGATTGATGACTTTTTGGTTAGAAATAGAATTGAGAATTTAAAGGAGATTGATTTAAAAAAATAAGTCAATTTATAAAAGATCAATAACTCTTTTGAGTCCAACAGTTGCACTTTCGGCAATGACAGTCAAATTTTTTGTGCTTTCCAGCGAAGGCTTAGGGTCTATAAAATAAACAGTTGTGCCTTGAGGAACGTAATGCATCAAACCTGCGGCAGGATACACTTGCATCGAAGTTCCAATAATCACCAAAATATCAGCCGTTTCACAAATCTCCATGGCTGTTTCTATCATCGGTACTGCCTCTCCAAACCAAACGACATGCGGTCTCAACTGTTGACCTTTTGGACATTTGTCTCCAAGTTTAATATCGCCTTTACAATCAAAAAATGTGAATTCGTCCATCACGTTCCGGGATTTTACCAATTCACCATGAAGATGGATCACATTGCTACTTCCAGCTCGTTCATGCAGATCATCCACATTTTGGGTAATGATGCTTACGTTGTAATCGTTTTCGAGTGAGGCCAAATCAAAATGGGCTGCATTCGGTTCGACTTCCAGAAGTTGTCTTCGACGTTGGTTGTAAAATTCCAGTACCAATTCAGGATTGGCTCGAAATCCTTCGGGCGTTGCAACTTCCATCACGTCGTGGCCTTCCCACAACCCATCTTCATCCCTAAATGTTTTGAGACCACTTTCTGCACTCATTCCTGCGCCTGTGAGTACAACAATATGTTTCTTTGAAACCTTCAATTTAAATTTTTATGAACTCAAAATTAAGCATTATTGATGGTAATCAGTAATCCTACATTTATAAATTTTAAAATGAAACCTAAAGCGTCTTGCAGGTTTTTTTATTTTTGTATCATGGTTGATGTTCATTTGCTTTCTTACCTGGAAACTTTTTTGACAAAAAGTAGGTGTGAACTTTTTACAAAAGTATTGTCTCAGCGCACCAAGCATTTTACAGTGGCCACTGAAGATGTATATCAACTTCACAACACCAGTGCTGTCATTAGAACTTGTGACGTGTTTGGTATTCAAGAGATAAATATTATTGAGGAACATAACCGAAAGCGGATAGATAGGGAAATAGCCATGGGAGCCCAAAAGTGGGTCGATCTGAATCGGTACCATTCTGTTAAGGATTGCATTTCTGATCTAAAAAATAAAGGTTACCAAATCGTAGCTACCACACCCCATCACGAGGATTGTTTGCTTCATCAATTTGATATTTCCAAAAAATCATGTTTCTTTTTTGGAAAAGAGCAAGAAGGTCTATCACAAGAAGTTATGGAAGGTGCAGATTGCTTTTTGCAAATCCCTATGGTTGGTTTTACTGAGAGTTTAAATATTTCGGTATCAGCAGCCATCATCTTGCAACATGTTACTGATCAACTTAGAAGGTCGGATATTAAGTGGCAATTATCTGAAGAGGAACAATTACAAAAGCGAATGGAATGGATTCAGAAATCGATCAAAAAATATGACGAACTTGTAGAACGATATCTATCTAACAACAATTTCGTAAATTTAAAACCCTGAACAATAAAATGTATGTTATTATTATCTAAAACGGGATAATTTTGAACCAACAACCCACCAAAAAAAACCGATAAAAAATGAGAGCACTGGTCATATCAGGAGGTGGGAGCAAAGGAGCGTTTGCCGGAGGCGTGGCCCAATATCTCATTGAAAACAAGAAAATTCCTTACGATTTGTTTATCGGTACTTCCACAGGAAGTTTGTTGGTGGGTCATTTGGCTCTGAATAAGATAGCCGACATAAAAGAGATTTATACCAACGTCGATCAAGAATCGATTTTTAGTGTGTGTCCCTTTAAAATCAAAAGGAAAAAGGGCATAGAAACTATTCGTATCAATCATTTGAATGTCCTTCGGAACATTTTAAGAGGTAGTAAAACATTTGGGGAGAGTTATAGACTAAAGGATTTGATTAAGAATAATTTTTCCCAGCACGATTTTGAGAAATTGAAGGACAGTAAGGTTGATGTCGTCATCACTGTTTCAAACCTTTCGCTCAATCAAGTTGAATATAAATCAGTTAAGGAGTGCGATTATGAAGAATTTTGTGAATGGGTTTGGATTTCATGCAATTATACACCTTTCATGACTTTGGTAAAAAAGAATGGGTGCGAATATGCCGATGGCGGATTGGGTTCCATGATACCAATCGAAGAGGCAATTAAAAGAGGAGCGACCACTGTAGATGCCATCATCCTACAAACTGAAACAACCACTTTTAACAGAATGCCCTCACTCAATGCATTTTCCTTACTTACCAATATGTTCGCATTTATGTTAGATCGAATAGAAAGTCAAAACATCAGAATTGGAAAATTTGTGGCAACCAATCACAATGCCATTATAAATTTCTACTACACACCAACCGTTCTGACTACCAATTCATTGATTTTTGAAAAGGAAAAAATGAAACAGTGGTGGGTGAGTGGTTTGAATTTTGCAAAATTCAAGGATGACGAAACAAGTCAATTGGAAATTGAATAGGTTTTACCACATCTGGCTAACTTCTTGTTTGATGAAAGAGAGCGCAGCGTCGCTTGGAGCTCTTTTTTCCATCATTTCTGTCAAAACCACTTCCCTTAACTTATTCGCGGTGGCAGTTTTTTCAAGTAAGCTGGCCTTTCTGATCAACTGTATCGTGGCATTTTTTGCAGCAGTGATAATATTCCAACAGTCATCGCTTACATAAATCTGTTGGGACAAATTATGTTCAAATTCCTGTTCAATATTTGTTATAAGCATAGCTTCATAATCTTCCTTATTTGAAGATTTCGGAACAATTCTAATCAATAATTTAGATGGTGTGATCCGTTCCAAAAAAATTGCCATACGTTCATAGGCTTGCAAGCGCAGGGGCATGGCATTGACCTGCATATCTTTGTGAAGCAAATAGCGTCTTCTTCCATCTTCATTTTTTGTGTGTTCCTTAAAAAAATAGTAAGCAATCAACCCTGTGATCAATGAGGGTATTGCAAATAGGAACAAATCGATTATTCTTTCTGGATTCATAAGGCTAAAAAAATTTTATCAAACATAAGGTGTTTTTGTAAACTTAGCAAACTGCTTCATATCTTTAACTTACAATGCAAATCAATTGTTCAGATTCTACCGCCCAAATGCATGCAATCCTTTAAATCTTGCATGGAGACAAACGGAACGGGTGTTTTTTCATACATATATGTTTTGTCGAGTTCTTTTGAAAGGTAAGAATCATCAACATTTACGTCCACATCGGTCATTTTGAATTGGCAAGGGTGTTCGTAACCGGCAGCATGTGTAATTTCAATGAGTTCTTTTCTAAAAGTTTTAAAATACTGGGCCAAACGCTCGGATTTTAAGGGAATATTTATGCCGTTTTGCAGCCATTTGCTTTGTGTGGCAACACCGCTTGGGCAACGGTTGGTGTGGCAAATTTGAGCCTGAATGCATCCAATACTCATCATGGCTTCCCTAGCAACATTAATGCAATCTACGCCCATCGCGAATGCCATGGCAGCCTTGGCAGGAAAACCTAACCTTCCACTACCAACAAAAACAATACGCTCCGTCAAACCGCGTTTTTGTAGCATTTTGTATAGATCGCTGAAGCCATAAACCCAAGGCAGTGAAACGTGATCGGCAAAACTTGGTGGTGCAGCTCCTGTGCCACCTTCGCCACCATCAATGGTAATGAAATCAGGTCCTTTTCCGGTTAACACCATCAAATCTGCCAATTCTTCCCATTGATCCAATTTTCCGATGGCAGCCTTAATCCCAACTGGCAAACCTGTCGCTTCGGCAATATCCTCTATGAATTGCATGAGTTCAGGAACAGTGGAAAATGCGGAATGCACAGGTGGAGACAGCACGTCCTTCCCCAATGGCACATGTCTTATTTCTGAAATTTCCTGTGTTATTTTGGCTGCAGGCAAAACACCACCTTTTCCTGGTTTGGCACCTTGTGAGAGTTTAATTTCAATCGCTTTTATAAATGGTTTTTCATGGACCATTTTTATTAATTTCTTTAGTGAAAACCGACCAAATTCATCCCGAACCCCAAAATAGCCTGTTCCAAAATGAAAAACAACATCACCACCATGGCAGTGATAAGGTGACAAGCCGCCTTCTCCCGTATTGTGATATGCGCCTGCCAACTTGACGCCTTTGTTCATGGATTCTACTGCCTTAGCAGAAAGCGAGCCAAAACTCATGGCAGACACATTGATAATCGAAGCTGGCCTATAAGGTTTTTTTCGCTTATTATATGCTCCCATAACTTTTGCACAGGGCAAAAAGTTGTTGTTCAAATAATTGGGATGGTCTTCTTTAATTTCGAAAGCCAACATCGCATTGTTGATGAAAATATGTTGATGCGCATAAATGTCCTTATCGGTACCAAAGCCTTCGTAATTGTCCTCTTTCTTGGCTGAAGCATAAATCCAACCTCTCTCGGTGCGATTGAAGGGAAGTTCTTCTCTATTATTGGCAACTAAATATTGCCGGATTTCAGGCCCAATTTTCTCAAGCAAATAACGAAAATGCCCTATTATTGGAAAGTTATGGCTAACGGTATGAGCGCGTTGAATGAAAATGTCCCTGATGGCAATAATTGAGAGGACAACAATAATCCATATCCACCAACTAATGCTTCCCAATAAACCAAAAAATTCATTCATCAATCTAAAATTTCAGTAAATATATTCAAAATTATATGGTTCTAAAAGTATATCTTTAGGCGATGGGTAAACCTCTAAAAATTACATTTATTATCGTTTTCTCACTGGTCGTATTGGCCATTATTGGGTTATTTGTTGCCAATGCAGTCATAAAATCCAAGGTTGAAGGGTTATTGAATAAGTCGATGCCTGAATCTGTGGAATTTACTTATAAAGAGGTTGAAGTCAGTGCTTTAAGCGGGAGAGTTTTTATCATAAATCCTAAGATAAAAAATTTGGGTAAAACTGACAAAAAGGTCAATTCAACTTTGGAAATGGATACTTTGATTGTTGATGGTTTTGGGTATTGGAATTATTGGAGAAAAGATAAATTAACGGTTTCAAGTATTCAGTTGAGACAGCCGAAAATGATTTATTATCACGATTCACAAATCGATAAAAAAGAGTATAAATATTCAAAATTGGAACAACTCACCCAAAACATTACGGTCTATAGGGTGAACGTTCAAAATGGCCAGCTCGAAGTCCGTAACTTGCAAACTGATTCCTTATTGCTTAAAGCTCAAAATTTCACGGCCAATGTGATGGATGTTCAATTGAATGAGCGAACTGTGAAAAATAGAATTCCTTTTCATTTCAAGGACTATAATTTTCATTTTGATTCAATGTTCTATAAGCTTAGCGAGTATGAAAATATTACGATACAATCGTCAAAAATTACAAGAGAAGCAGCCGAGTTTAACAAAATTAAATTACAAACAAAGTATTCAAGGCAAGATCTATCGAGTATGATTTCCAAAGAGCGAGATCATTTTGATGTCAATATCAAATCCCTCGTTTTGAATGATCAAGAGTTTGGTTATAAGAATGACTCCATCTTTTATCTTACTATTCCAACAATTGTGATAGATCAACCAGAATTGAATATTTACAGGAATAAATTGGTTGTTGATGATACCTCCATTAAACCGCTGTACAGCAAAATGTTGCGTGATCTTGATTTTGAATTAACTTTAAGTAACCTAAGTTTAAAAAATGGTTCAATTAGATACTCTGAAAAAATAAAACCCGATGCCGACATTGCTCAAATCAAATTCTCACAATTTTTTGCAACTATTGACAATATTAGTAACACCTATCAATCGCCAGAAAAGACTTCGATTGCAATCCAGGCTCGTTTTATGGATCAAGCGCCAATGGATATTGAGTGGTATTTTGATGTCAATGATGTCACGGACCATTTTATTTTCAAGGCAGATATTGGGAATTTGGACGCCAGTAAGCTAAATATGTTTACTGAGCCAAATATCAATGTGCTTCTGGAAGGGGAGCTCAAT
>JBGTDZ010000299.1:0-7100 GCA_041748055.1 Aquaticitalea sp. | reverse complement strand
TCCCATAAGTGAACTTACCGAAAATATCACAGCGACTAACAGAAGATTTAAGAATGATGATTTTGCACAGCATGCACTAAAGCATACCTTAAAATTAGAAGATGTCTCCTCGGAAGATTATGATGCACTCTTTTATCCTGGTGGTCATGGTCCCATGTTTGATTTGGCCGACAATGCCCAAAGTGGGGCGCTCATATTAGAATTTTTAACTGCCGGCAAACCTGTTGCCGCTGTATGTCATGGTCCCGCGGCATTAATTAAAGCTGCCAAAATGAACCCATCCATCCTCCAAGGAAAACGAATAACAGGATTTTCAAACGTAGAAGAAAAATTGGTATTCCGCTCCAATAACATTCCATATACTTTAGAGGATAAGTTAAAAGAGCTGGGTTCAGCCTATCATAAAGCCATCATACCATTTAACTCTTATGTAGAACAAGATGGATTACTAATTACAGGACAAAATCCCTTATCAGCAGGTCCCACAGCGAAGTCGTTGATAGAGATGTTGGACAAAAATCAGAATTAATTTCTATGAAAAAACTAACCAAAATAATTTAAAGTATGGTCATTACAGGCTTTATCATTGCATGGATAGTGGCGATTTCATTAATGAGTAGTTTCAGTTCATTGTGGAGCACTCTAACAGGTATTGAGTTTCGAGAACATGTACTTCTTTCACATCTTGTGATCAAAGGACACATTCCTCTATTTTCTCCTAAACAACAGCTAATAGGCTGGGTAATCCATATTTTAATGGGTGCTATTTTTATGGCAAGTTATGAGCTTCTTTGGAAATTTACAGGAGTGATACGGTCCATTCAATGGAGCTTAATCTTTGGTGTTTTCATAGGAATAGTAGGTATTATGGGATGGATGTTGATGTTCAAATTCCACAAACACCCACCAAAAATAGACTTTACACATTATTATATCCATTTACTTTTTGCGCACATAGTTTTTAGTTTAGCGGCTTATGGAGTTTATAACTATCTGAATTAAATTCTAAGCGACCGTCATACCCACAAAAGCAGAATCTCTGATAGTTAATAGGTGGCATATAAAGAAATTCCTTAGAGAAATTGATTTTTTTTTGCTGTTGGCAACTTCGAAGTTTTCACAAAACTAACCTGTTTGATGTAAAAAATAAAATGAAGCAAACCTAATAAAATTTCTTACCAGATCATTCCTCACTGTATAACAGATTCTCACAAAATTTTTCGTGCTTTTGAGATAGAGGATTTTGTCTATCGATAATGAGACAAAAACATAATAGAGTTTAGTAAAATATTGGGTCTTTCAGATAAAAGGATTGAGAATTCAATAAACAAATTTAAAAGTAATTATATCCCTTAAAATAATCACTCTAAATGAGTATATTGGTGCTATAAATGCAGTTTGCGGCAACTTTAAAAAACAAAACAAAACCCATCGATAGGCAACGCTTAAACCGAAAGGTGTAAAACATTTTGGCGCCAAAACCAAACAGACAATTTTTAACTGTAAAGCGAAAAATACGTAGTGACAGTAAAATAAAATCAATAATTTTATTGAATGGAAATACTGATTATATTCTTCCTTATTTTGCTCAACGGCATTTTTGCAATGTCAGAAATTGCAATGGTTTCTTCTCGTAAATCACGACTGGAAACCGCTGCTAAAAGAGGCGATAAAGCTGCAAAAAAAGCCCTAGAACTTTCTCGCAATCCCGGAAAATTCCTTTCCACCGTTCAAATTGGTATTACACTGATAGGAATACTTACAGGTATTTACAGTGGGGAAAAAATTCAAGATGATTTAGTAAATTACTTAAATCGGTTTGAGTTCCTCATACAATACAGTGAAACCCTTGCAGTAGCAATTATTGTAATAACGCTTACTTTCTTTTCATTGGTACTGGGTGAACTCGTTCCAAAACGAATTGGTCTGACAATGCCCGAAAGGATTTCAAAATTATTGTCCTTTCCAATGTATTGGATTTCTATCATTGCCGCCCCTTTTATCTGGTTGCTCACCATTGCCTCAGACATTATTATTAAATTGTTTCGCATCAAACCTACTGCCGAAAGCATCGTAACGGAAGAAGAAATAAAAGCCATTATTCAGGAAGGTATGAAAGGCGGAGCCATTCACGAGATTGAGCAGGATATCATGGAGCGCGTTATTAGTTTGGGTGATAGGAAAGTTGCATCACTTATGACACATCGCAACGATACCATTTTTTTAAAAACGACTTTTGATGCAGCTGAAATCAACAAAACGGTAAATGGCGAAATGCACTCTGTCTACCCCGTTGTTGACAACAATATGGATGTTGTAGGCATTATGTTACTCAAAGACCTTTTTAAACATATCAACGAACCCAACTTTAAAATAGCTGATCACATTAAGCAACCTCAATACGTTGCAGAAAATTTATCGGCTTACGAAGCAATGAAATTATTCAAAACAGGCAAAACACATCAGGCAATTGTTATGGACGAATATGGACAAATGCAAGGGATGGTAACAATGAACGATTTATTGGAAGCATTAGTTGGCGATGTTTCCGATTTTTATAGTAGTGATTTTTCCTTCATCCACAGAGAAGATGGCAGTTGGCTAATTGACGGGCAATACCCATTAATAGAGTTGTTACGAAAGTTCGACTTAGGCGATTTGGCAGATGATTATCCATTTAATACCATCAGCGGTCTAATACTACATATATTAAGGCGAATACCCTCTACAGGCGATACACTTCTATGGCTCAATTTTGAAATTGAAATTTTGGACATGGACGGTGCAAGAATTGATAAAGTATTACTTACAAACAACGATACCTAACTGCGGTTGGCAAATGATGTGCTGAATGTTTCGTTAAAGGTTGAAATAATTTTTACTTTTGTTTTTTAAGGAACTTTAATGCCATAAAACCACCTTTCGCATGCATCCAACAGTATGTCAATCGAAAAGGAAAGTGCTTCTAATCCGCTATTTCAAATACAGACAAATCTTTGGGCAGATGAAAAACAACCACAAATAAATAATGGATAAACCTACCTTCCAAGAAGCATTAAAATTTTGGACAAAACTTGGTTTCATAAGTTTCGGTGGTCCAGCGGGACAAATTGCCATAATGCACGAATTTCTTGTTGAGAAAAAGAAATGGATTAGCGAAAGTAGATTTTTGCATTCTCTAAATTATTGTATTATTTTACCTGGCCCAGAAGCGCAACAGTTAGCAACTTATATAGGGTGGTTGCTACACGGAACACGTGGCGGACTTGCAGCAGGTATTTTATTTGTCCTCCCGTCTATGTTCATTCTTCTTGCTTTAAGTACTATCTATGTTTCATTTGGAAATATTCCTTGGGTTTATGCAATGTTCAACGGACTCAAACCTGCGGTCATTGCCATTGTAATTCTTGCCCTTATCAAAATTGGAAAGAAATCCCTCCTAGGTTCGTTTCATTATTTTGTAGCCGTTGCAGCATTTGTGTGCCTCTTTTTTTTCAATATTCCATTCCCATTGATTATTATTGGTACGATTGTCATTGCAGTTTTAACGAGACAGTTTTTTCCAAAAATTTTTGCAGCAAGTCAAAATCAATCGGAACCAAATGCCCATGACGAAGAAGCGTATTACATCAATAAAAATACTGTTATACCGAATTTAGGTTTTAAGCTTCAGCGTTTGGGCAGGCAAATTGGATTAGGGATGCTTCTTTGGATTGTGCCTCTTATTGGATTCTACTTTTTGACCAGCGACTTTGAATTTTGGAAAACTTTATCGGTATTCTTTACAAAAGCTGCATTCGTAACTTTTGGTGGCGCTTATGCAGTATTGCCATATGTTGCACAAGTAAGTGTGGAACAATTAAATTGGCTGACCCAACTTCAAATGATTGACGGCCTTGCGCTTGGTGAAACCACACCCGGCCCTTTGATTATGGTGCTGGTTTTTGTTGGTTTTATGGCAGGACACAATCATTTCGGGAATTCAATTGCCATGGGAACCCTTGGGCTTGTTACAACCACTTTTTACACCTTTCTTCCTTGTTTTCTTTTCATATTTGCAGGAGCACCTATCATTGAACGTACACAAGGAAACAAAAAAGTAAAGGAAATTTTAGCACTTGTAACAGCAGCTGTTGTTGGCGTTATACTCAATCTGACAATTTATTTGGGGAAAGCAGTAATTTTTCCTAATGAATTATCATTGGCTGGCCTCAACTATATTTCCCTCATTTGGGTTGCGGTGTCCTTGGTAGCAATGTATCGTTATAAAATCAATATGATCACATGGATTGGCATTAGTGCTGTCTTCGGACTTATTTATTATCTGATAGCTCATTGAAACAAGAAAAGTGCAGTCATTAACGGTATAAAATGAATGCGAGGGTGTGCTGTTTGAAAACCTTGTTTTTGACTGAGGAATGTAGGGATCAATTTCCATTTCTATCTTATATTTGTTACCCTGCTATAAAAATTTTATAATGTGTCAAGATTTTATTGAGAGTTAGTTTGGATTGACGTAAGGAACAATTAATTGAAATCCAATTATTTTATTTATAATTTCAACTTTTTCAACAACTTAAAAGAAATTAATCCTAATTATATTACTTTTTAATATCAGGATGATACTGTATTGGGATTTGTTTTAATATCTTATCATAGGAGTTGTCTCTATAAAGGTGAATTTCAATTCGAAAATATTATGAAAAAAACGGTTCTATATTTGGTATTTGTAGCATTACTTCATGGATGCACACTTAATAACGACACACCTCAACCTGTGACAGAAACTGACGATGATCCTGCCACACCTGCGGTTTCGTCCTACAAAGATATCCAGTTTACCAATCTTTTCAAACAGACCAATGGAGTGGTTGCAGCGGATGTGGCACATTCCATTCCCTTGGAAAACAACAAAAGCTTCTGGGTTTTTGGGGATAGCTATATTGATAATTATGATGCGGCTACAGAAACTGTGCCTTGCCTGTTTCAAGTTCGGAATGCTGCAACAATAGTTGACAATACATCATTGAATGTTGAAACTGTTTTATTGGGTAATGGCTCTCCGGCTTCCTATTTTAAAAATGGGACCAACAATGATTATTGGTTTTGGCCTAATGCTGGCTATTCCACGGGTAGTAATATCTATGTATTTCAAAATTTGATTCATAGGACAGGTCAGGGAGGTTTCGGATTTGAGGAAGTTGATAATTTATTTGTTGCCAAAATAAATGCCTCCAATTTTTCGGATATACAGTACATCGAGTTGGGAAGTAAGAATGGCATAAGCTTTAACAATGCTGTTGTTATGGATGACGATTATAGATATATTTATGGGATTCGAAATAACGGATTTGGACGCGATTTATTCGTGGCACGATTTCCTGCGGGCTCTCTGCAATCATCTTGGGAATATCGCTCTGCATCTGGTTGGTCTTCCAGTATTGTCGAAGCTGTAAAGATCCATGATGAATTTACAAGTTCTTTTCATGTAGCCAAAGTCAACGAAAAATATGTATTGATTACAACAGAGTTTAGTGTTGGATGTAATCAAGGCAGTGAAATTTATAGTTATGTCTCCGATACACCGTATGGGCCTTTTACCAATAAGAAAACCATTTGGACAGTGAATGACACATTGGAAGGAAATGTACCTTTCTTTTACCAGGCAAATGCACACCCAGAGTTTGACAATGGCAACGAAGAATTGTTAGTCACGTATTGTATTAACAGTTATGGGGATTGCGTGCAAACCTGTGTTAATGGTCGTTTAAACCCAGACTATTACAGGCCCAGAGCCATTCGAGTTCCTTACTCTCTTATGGGGATTTGAATTATTCTCTTAAAATTTAACTATGTATGAACATAATTAAAGAATTTCTAAAAATGGACAAAACAATAATGGTTATGGGCACGCGACTCTGAAAACCTTTGTTTTACTGAGCATGGGGTTAAATTATAAAAAGAAATATCTAATTATATAACTAAATAATCCCAAATCCATCTTCGTTAAATTGACTTTAAAATGATACGTTATCATTGATAATAATGCATTTATCACTGATTTTTATTGACAGAGTTTCAAACACTGGCACATTAATTTATATTAAATAAAATAAATCATATCTTTCTTTGCGTATTTCATACCTATTCCTATATTTGCTCTATGTACGAACATATGAACATAAAGGAATATATTGACAAATTCGATCATAATAGTCCGGTTCCTCTGCACATACAAGTGGAAGAACTTCTTTTGGACATAATTAAACTACCTGATTATGCCCACGGAAAACTATTGCCAAAAGAATTGGATTTGGCTAAAAGCCTAGGAGTTTCCAGAAGTACCATCCGTCAAGCCAGTAATAGATTGGCTGAAAAAAATTTGATCGTCAGAAAAAAGGGCATTGGTACGAAAATTAACAAAGAGATGTTGGTCACGAGATTGGACAGTTGGTCCAGTTTCAGTAAGGAAATGCTAGAGCAAGGGAAAACATTGGTTAACTACGAATTCAAATTAAAAAAAATAATGTCCGACAAAACTGTGAGTTTCAAATTAGGTATTAATATGGACACACCGGTTTATAGACTTTCAAGGGTCCGTGGGATAAAGGACGAATCAAGGGTTTATTTTGTATCTTATTTTCATCCCAAGATTAATTTGGATGAAACATCTGATTTCTCTAAGCCTCTGTACGACTTAATTGAATCCTCCAGTGGATATGTTGCCAATGTATCAAAAGAGGAAATATCAGCAATAGTTTCTAACGATAAACTTTCAGAAAAACTAGACGTCGCTATTGGTGATCCCATCTTGAGAAGAGAGCGAGTGGTGCTAGATCGAAGCATGTCGCCATTAGAATATAATATTGGGTATTACAAAGCAGATAATTTTATATATTCTGTTGAGTTAAGAAGATAATGCCTTGCTATTACCAATCTGTAATTATCCAAGAATAAACTGTTTAACACTTATACACTGTATCCAAATGAAAAAAATTTTCGCGATTTGTTGCTTATTTCTTCTTGTCACAAACTGTGAAGAAGATGTGACACTTAATCCAGATGGATTTACAGAATTCCCTGTAAATATTAATGGCAGT
>JBGTDZ010000298.1:0-10173 GCA_041748055.1 Aquaticitalea sp. | reverse complement strand
CAAATTGTTGCAAGATGCATTGAACAAATATCTAACTGAAGAAAAATTGGACGTTCTTGGAAATCCCCTTCCCAAAGCTCAGGATAATTTGGATTGGAACTCCGATACATTTTCTTTCGAATTTGAACTGGGGTTGGCACCAGAATTTGATGTGGAATTGAATACCAAAAAACCGATTACGCAATACCAAATCGTTGCCGATAAGAAAATGATTGACAACCAAGTGGAGCACATTCAAAAACAATACGGTAAGTTGATCTCACAAGATACAGTTTCGAAAGAATCAGAAATCACCGGTGTTTTTGTAAATGAAGAGAAAGACGTCAATAATAAAGCAACCATTACGCTAGATAAATTTAAGGGGAAAGCAACCGAAGAGCAGTTTGTCGGCGCCAAAGTTGGTGATGTGGTTACTTTAAATACAAAGGGCCTGTTTGAAGACGACCACGATTTGATGCACTTTTTGAAAGTATCTCACGACGACGCTCATGGATTGGACGTTGATGTGAATTTTACCATCAACGAAATAAACACCAGGCAATTGGCTGACCTAGACCAAGATTTGTTCGATAAATTGTTTGGAAAAGGTGTCGTGACTTCCGTAACAGAACTTAAAGAAAAAATCAAGAAAGACTCCGAAAAGCAATTCGGGCAACAAGGTGACCAAAAATTCTTGAATGATGTGACCGAATATTTAGTCGAAAATACAAAATTCGATTTGCCATCGTCTTTCCTTCAACGTTGGATGCAAACAGCTGGTGAAGAAGCCATGGACGGAGATCAAGCAAAAGAAGAATACGAGAAGTCTGAAAAAAGTATGCGTTATCAATTAATAGAAGGTAAATTGATTGAAAAGCACAAGCTTCAAGTGAACTTTGAAGACCTAAAGGAATTCGCAAAACAAATGATCAAAGTGCAAATGGCCCAATTTGGTCAGATGAATCCTGAGGACAAGGAACTTGATGAAATTGCAATGCGCATACTATCAAAGAAAGAAGAAGTAAAGCGCTTGTCAGAGCAACTGATGAGCCAAAAGTTATTGGAGCTTTACAAAAAAGAAGTCAATGTCAAAGTTAAAGAGATGACCTATGATGAATTTGTTAAAGAATTCTACAGTTAATAGCCGCATAAATTAAATCCTTATATTTAGAGCGTAAAACTATAATGTTTTGCGCTTTTTTGACTATTATAATATAAGTCAGCAAAATGGTCAAAGTCACTCGAATTTGTTTCGGGATTTTCATCAATGAATAATTAAAAAAATCTATGGATTACGCAAAAGAATTCGAAAAATTCGCAATAAAGGACCAAGGTGTAAGTAGCACATACTACAACAAGATCATGAGTAGCATGTATCCCGTTGGTCTCACACCAAATATTATAGAAGAGCGTCACATGAACGTGGCCATCTTCGATGTCTTTTCACGTTTAATGATGGATCGTATCATTTTCATGGGAACGGCCATCAACGATCAGGTGGCAAATATCATTCAAGCACAATTATTGTTTTTGGAAAGTACCGATGCTTCCAAGGATATTCAGATTTATATTAATTCTCCAGGAGGCAGTGTTTACGCTGGGCTTGGCATTTATGACACCATGCAACTCATCAAACCAGATGTGGCAACCATCTGTACCGGAATGGCAGCATCCATGGGAGCTGTATTGTTATGTGCGGGCGAAAAGGGGAAACGAAGCGGACTTACCCATTCTCGTGTCATGATTCACCAACCTCTGGGAGGCGCACAAGGTCAAGCAAGTGATATCGAAATAACCGCTAGGGAAATAATTGCCTTGAAAGAAGAATTATACAATATCATCAGCAAGCATACTGGTCAAAGTTATGAGAAAGTATATGAGGACAGTGATCGAGATTATTGGATGAAAGCTGATAGAGCCATGGAGTATGGAATGATTGATGAGGTATTATCAAGAAAGAAAAGTAAATAAGACAAATTTGATTTTCATTTCAAAGTAACATTTTGAAATTTGACCCCGAAGTTTAGGGATTCAATTTGGGATTTTAAAGCAAATTATGGCAAAGGAAGAATTAGAATGTTCGTTTTGTGGTAGGAAAAAGCCAGAAACCAATTTATTGATTGCGGGTCTCGATGCACACATTTGTGACCGATGTATCGAACAAGCGCATGGGATTGTGATAGAAGAATCCAAACAAAGTGGCAACTCGGAGCTCTCCTCTGAATTGATGCTCAAAAAACCCATGCAAATCAAGTCTTTTCTTGATGAGTACATCATTGGTCAGGAATACACCAAAAAAGTAATGTCAGTTGCTGTTTACAATCATTACAAGCGTTTGTTGCAACCAACTTCCAAAGATGAAATCGAAATCCAGAAAAGCAATATCATTATGGTGGGTCGCACCGGAACCGGAAAAACCTTGATGGCAAGAACCATTGCCAAAATGCTGAATGTACCATTGGCAATCGTTGATGCAACGGTTTTGACCGAAGCAGGTTATGTTGGGGAAGACGTGGAAAGTATTTTGACACGTTTACTTCAGGCTGCAGATTATAATCTTGAGAAAGCTGAAAAGGGCATCGTCTTTATTGATGAAATTGACAAAATTGCTCGCAAGAGCGATAATCCTTCCATTACACGCGACGTGTCGGGTGAAGGTGTTCAACAAGCCTTATTGAAACTGTTGGAAGGAACAGTTGTCAATGTGCCGCCAAAAGGAGGGCGTAAGCATCCAGACCAAAAATTCATCGAGGTCAATACAGAGCATATCCTTTTCATAGCTGGTGGTGCTTTTGATGGTATTGAAAAGTTGATTTCAAAACGCTTGAACATGGCTGCCATTGGCTATAAAGCACCCCATGAGGATGTCATCGATTCAGAGAATTTGCTTCAATATATAATTCCAAAGGATTTAAAGGATTTTGGATTGATTCCCGAAATCATCGGCCGGTTGCCTGTCTTAAGTTATATGGATCCATTGGATGCCAAAACGTTGAGAGCTATATTGACGGAACCAAAAAATGCCATTATCAAACAGTACAAAAAATTATTTGAAATGGATGATATCCAATTTACCATTACCGATGGTGCCTTAGATTTTATTGTGGAAAAAGCTGTGGAATATAAATTGGGCGCTCGTGGTTTGCGTTCTTTGTGCGAAGAAATATTGACAGACGCGATGTTTGAAATGCCCAGTAGTAAGGAATCAAAATTGAATGTCACCAAAAGCTATGCCGAGGACAAGATTTCAAAAACCACTTTGAAGCGATTGAAAGCTGTTTCTTAAAGACTTGTTCAGAGAGATATAAAAAACAAAACCACTCCTTAGGGGTGGTTTTTATTTATTTATTGGATTTAAGGAATTAATATTGCAAGGACAATATGCTTTATATATTTAGAGGGTTTTAGTTTTATGGGTTACAGAAATTAGATTGTTGGTTGCTTTCCGTGATGTAAATATAAAATCTTATCTGTAAGTAAAAAACTACCCACCCGTATTTTAGATTAAGTATGGTTTAAATTCGTTATAAGAAAAAAGAATGTTTTTTTTTCCGATAAAAAACCTTCGAGTTTTTTAAACAAGTCCTGTAGTGTTCATGATTAAAAGTTCATCGATGTAATTTCGAGTATTTGATAAACGGGGCACCTTGTGTTGTCCGCCAAGTTTATTATGGTGCTTCAACCAGTCGTAGAAAAGTTGTGGTCGGGCAATGTGAATGGCAGGTTTGTTAAGGGTAATATTGTTGAACCGTTTAGCTTCATAATCAGAATTCAATGACTTTAAAGCATTGTCCAACAATTCATTGAATAGCTCGATGTTTGTAGGCTGGGTTTTAAATTCAATCAACCATTCATGAGCGCCTTTTTCTTTGCCTTGCATAAAAATCGGTGCCACTGTATAATCCACGATTTCTGCTTTGGTCTTTTTGCACACTTTTTTCAAGGCATCCTCGGCATTTTCGATGATCAATTCTTCACCAAAAACATTAATATGATGTTTGGTACGACCAGAAACCTTTATTCTATGTGGATTGATGGAAGTAAACCTTACTGTATCTCCGATTTTATATCGCCAAAGACCTGCATTGGTGGTTATGACAACTGCATAATTCTTATTGATTTCCACACCGCTCAAAGGGATTATTATTTGCTCTGATGTGCCATAAGTATCCATTGGAATGAACTCATAAAAAATCCCATAGTCCAACATCAATAACAGTTCATGGGAATTGTTCTGATCCTGAATTGCAAAAAACCCTTCAGAAGCATTATAAATCTCATAATACTTAAACTCTTTTTTCGGCAAAATTGATTTGTATTGATCTGCATATGGAAGGAAACTAATGCCCCCGTGGAAATAGACTTCCAAATTTGGCCAAATATCAAACAAACTATCCTTTCCGGAAGTTTCCAAGACATTATTGAGCAGCACCAACATCCAAGAAGGTACGCCAGCCAAACTCGTCACATTCTCCTTGATGGTATCATCGACAATCGCTTGCATTTTATGCTCCCAATCACTCATCAACGACACTCGGTTACTCGGTGTACTGCTGAATTCAGCCCAAAGAGGCATGTTATCAATCAAAATGGCCGACAAATCCCCAAACACAGTCCCATTTTCCCGGTACAGTTCCTTACTGCCACCCAAGCGTAGACTTTTTCCGGTAAACAATTGCGAATTCGCATTATTGTTCAGATACATGCACAGCAAATCCTTACTGGCTGCATAATGGCAATCTTCCAGGGATTCATAGCTCACAGGAATAAATTTGCTCTTAGCGCTTGTTGTCCCGCTCGATTTGGCGAACCATTTAATTGGTGTAGGCCAAAAAATATTATTCTCACCTTTACGTGAACGTTCGATATTGGCTTGATTATCTTCGTAATTGGATATCGGCAACCGCTCCGCAAAGCATTTATAATCCTTCACCGAAGCAAAGTCATAATGCTTGCCAATCTCAGTGTCCTTTGCCATAAAAATCAGTTCATGCAATAGCTCATTCTGCACCTCATTTGGGTACTTTAAAAACAGTTCAATCTGATGGAACCGTTTTTTCAAAAACCACGAAGCAATCGAATTGACTATGGGAATTGGCATTTTTGTTAGTATCTTTAGAGTCCTAAAATAATACTTTTTTTCATGCAGTACCTAGGAGTTTTAACAAAAATGGAAACTGAGATTGCGCAGCCCATACAATACTATCTCGTCTTTGAGAGTGACTTCCTTAACATGAACCAATTGCTCAATAAATACATCACCATCAAACTGGTAGGTTTTCAATGTCTCAATTGCGGATTGGACAAGCCCATTTTCCGTCAAGGCTATTGTAAAAACTGTTTTTTCGAAATTCCTCAGGCAGCCGATTGGATCATGCGTCCCGAATTGAGCAAGGCGCATCTCGACCAAGAGGATAGAGATTTAATTTTCGAGAAGAAAGTGCAGTTGCAACCTCATGTGGTGTATTTGGCAAATTCAAGCAATGTGAAAGTGGGTGTCACTAGAAAAAGTCAAATCCCAACGCGATGGATTGACCAAGGAGCCCACGAAGCCATTGAAATCGTGGAAGTGCCAAACCGATATTTGGCGGGCATTACAGAAGTTGCTTTAAAACCTTATGTCAGTGATAAAACCAATTGGCGTACCATGCTCAAAAATGAGATTGTTGATGAAAATCTGGTCGATTGGCGAGACCGCTTGAAACAGCACATTCCAATAGAAGCTTTGGATTATTATATTGAAACAAATACCGAAACCAATCTAGAATTTCCTGTGCTTCGATATCCAGAAAAGCCAAACAGCCTTAACCTCGATAAAACACCATCCTATTCAGGTGTCTTAAAAGGTATCAAAGGTCAATATCTTATTTTTGAAGATGAAACCGTATTTAATGTCAGGGGGAGTGAAGGGTATGTGGTGAGCATTTCTATGGAGTAAGACAGATTTCTTAAATTGGATAAGAAACTTTGAGATTAAAAAATTAATACCTTTCCATCAATACGCAAAAAAGGCATGCCTTAAGCACACCTTCTTAATATCTAAAGTCAAATGTCTAACGTCAAGCATCTAACATCTAACGTCTTTTTTTTAAATATCTTCCTGATCTCTCAAATTCTGAATATATTCTGCCTTTTGAACTTCACGTCTACGTTTCACGGATGGTTTTGTAAAAAACTGGTTCTCACGCAAGTTTTGCATCACCTTCACATTTCTGTGTTTACGCTTATAACGTTTCAGGGCACGTTCTATATTTTCACCTTCTTTAATTTCTATTCTTAACATGTATGGTTTTTATAATGAATGGTATATTTAGGACTATCCCAAATATGTTTTTAATATTTTGCTTTTTGAGGTATGTCGCAATCTACGGATGCCTTTTTCCTTGATCTGGCGCACACGCTCACGCGACAAATCGAAAGTGACACCTATTTCATCTAAACTCATTGGCATTTCACCACCAAGTCCGTAATACAATTTAATGACATCACCTTCTTTATTGGAAAGCGTGTCCAATGCTCTATTTATTTCGAGCTTTAAGGAATCTGCCATCAAATTATTATCAGGTTTTGGAGACTCAGTTGAAGTCACTACGTCATATAAACTAAAATCTTCGCCTTCGCGCAATGGCGCATCCATGGACAAATGTCTTCCTGAATTTTTCATCGAGAGCTTCACATCGCTCAGGGTCATATCCAATTCGATGGCGATTTCCTCCGTACTTGGCGGACGTTGATAAGATTGTTCAAGGAACGAATAAGCCTTATTGATTTTATTTATAGAGCCAATTTTGTTCAAAGGTAATCTGACAACGCGCGCTTGTTCTGCTAAAGCTTGTAAAATTCCTTGACGGATCCACCAGACGGCATAAGAAATAAACTTAAAGCCCCTGGTTTCATCAAAACGTTTGGCTGCTTTTACCAATCCGGCGTTGCCTTCATTGATCAAATCGGGAAGTGTCAACCCTTGATTTTGATATTGTTTGGCCACAGATACCACAAAACGCAAATTGGAAGTTGTCAACTTATCGAGAGCCGATTGATCGCCTTCCCTAATGCGCTGTGCCAATTCTACTTCTTCATCGGCTGTGATGAGTGGTAGTTTACTGATGTCTTGCAAATATTTGTCAAGAGATTTTGATTCTCGGTTGGTAACTTGTTTTGTGATTTTTAATTGTCTCATCTAGTCGTTTTACGTTATTAAATAGTTCTCATACCCATTATAACGGAATAATCGACAAAAGCAAATAAACTCACATTTCTTTAACAATTTTCAGAGTTAAATTGGCTGAATGGTCATATTTTCAATAAACTAGAGGACTAACTGTAAATTGCAAATACACTTTATTTAAAAGACACATGGTCCAAACTTTTAATTAACCGTATCCTTTTTCTTTTTCTTGCCACTCAAAATTCCGCCAAGGACATCTTTCACTCCTTGTTGGATAGGATTGGTCTGGGTATTGGTTTTGGTAGTATCGGTATACACTTTGGTAGAATCCCTAGTGGTAGGGGTAGTTCGTGTTGGCGTGGTACTGCTGCCATTTATAATACCGCCCAACAAATCCCTGATTTTGTCTTTCCCTTGGCCAAGGAGTTTTTGTTTTTCTATTTCGATAAGTTGCTTTGTCAAATTGGTAATCCCGCTGCTCAAATCAGTGGAAACTTTAGGATTGGTAAAGCTTCCAGTAATGATTGCAGTAACAGGAATCGTAATTTTATTGACTTCGTTATCATTTATTTTACCGATCAATCGGTTCACATCGCTGCCAAGATATTTTGCGGGAACATTAAAAACAGCATCATATTTTAATGACTTATCAAATCCATGCGACCCAGCAACGGTGATGCCAATATCTTTATAAGCCAAATTGAAAGGCTTTACGCTGACCATGCCATTTGCAAACTCCAAGTTGGCAATAAGGTTTTTTAAATCGAGATCATCGAAATCAATAAAATTTAAGGCGCCATCCAAGGCGTTCAACAATTCACTTTGGTTTTCATTGATGTTGGTGGTCAATAATTGGGCAAAGGCATTTCCTGAAACTGTACTTAGTTGAGGTGAAAATTCTTTATCCAACAATCCTGAGATATTGATTTTGGTATTCAGCTTTCCTTGTAACGCTTTAGCGATGGGCGCCAAACTTTGAAGCAATTCCAGATCCCTAAACGATTTTGAAATATCAAAACCGTTGGCGTCTAAGTTTAAATTAAAGGACGGAGTATCAGTTTTTGTGCTCACATTTCCTGAGACCTTCAATAAGCCATCAAACAATTTGGAAGTCAATCCGCTTAACGTGGCTTGTTGGTCCTTGATTGTCAGTGTGCCTTTAACGTCCTTCAAATTGAGATTGTCGTAAATTACGGTATTAACATTGGCTGTAACAGTACATTCCAAAAACTCAGGAATACGTAATGCTTCTGTTGAAGAAGAGGTAGCAGTGGTGGACGAATTTTTTTCAGTTGAAACAGGTTCTTCAGACATGAAATCACTCAAGGCCAATGTATTGGAGTTGAGATTGAAATTGCCTTTAAGATTCACTTTCTTGCTCAACATAAAACCAATCAGATTATTGATGGTTCCTGTTGCAGAAAAATCACTTTGGCCTGTTGTAGCGTTGAAACTATTCAATGTTACCGTTGATGGGTTGAAGGTCATATCAGCTTTTGAAATCTTCAAGGGCTGGTTCATAGCATCCGAGGTAAAAACCATATTTGTGATATTAGCATTTCCAGACGCTTTGATTCTATCGTAGGCATTTGTTTCAATCGCATTCATATCAAATGCAGTATTGACCTTTGCCCTTAAAATTCCACTCAATTCGTTTTCCAATTCCATAGGATAGGCTTTGGTAAGGTTGGCCAAATTCAAGACCCCATCGATATCAGCATTGACCAGCATGTTTCCGGTGATGTTTTTAATGGTAGCTGAAGATTTAAAAACGTCTGCGTCTATTTTGAAATTGAGCATATTGATAGCCACATAGGAATCATCAGCATTGCCAGTATCATTCTTTATCTGAGCGTCAATGATAATATTTTCAACTTTTTTCGGCAAATCTGGATATTTGAACGACGCATTGTTCGATTTGATGCTGATATCCAAAGTCGGAATTGTGGTTTCGGTCACCATGCCTTTAATAATACCACTGACTTTAAAGTCCCCGGTGGTTTCTACATTTTCAATATTTTTTGAATAGGTTTCCGGTATCACAGCCAAAAAATCTTTAAACGAAGACCCAGGATTTTCAAACGAAATGTCAATCTCCTGACCTTCTTCCAATTGTTGCACGTGGCCCCTAAACTCCAATGGCAATTGATTGATGTAACCTTTATTTTCCTTGAAAGTATATTTCTGGTTGTTAAGATCCAAATCAATCAAGGCATCCAACTTTATATGATTGTTATTTAAATAATTGATGCTGTCGATGGAAAGGCTCACATTCGCTTCGCTCTCAGTATCCAATTCTGAAATCTCATTGGTAAATTTGGCATGACCTGAATGGTTAAGTTCAGTGATATATATTTGAGTATTGGTTGAGATATCAATGTAGGTCAAGGCACTATTTTTTATGCCATAATCCTTGATGTCAAACGCAAAATTGCTTGTCGTATCGGAGGCGTTTTCCTTTAAAATATCAAAGTTGGTATTTCCAAAAGCATCTGTTTTTAAAGTCAATAAAGCTTCGTTGACATCAATAGTTTTAACCACAATCGGCCCATCATCTGCCGACTTAAATAGTTCTTTCACGGACATGGTAAACGAAATGGTCTTTGCGGTTGCAAATGTATCATCTTCAAAAGGCTTGAAATTGGTAATTACCAAATCGGTCACCTCAACACGGGCTTGCGGAAAGTTGCGGAACAAACTTAGGCTGACATCGGAAAATTCCACTTTTGCATTTAAATTCTTATTTATAGAGTTCTTTACCAAATCCTTTATCTGCGATTGAAAAACAAAAGGAACGGCAATCAACAGAAGTACGATAATCAATAAAGTGATTCCGATTATTTTAAATGCTTTTTTCATAAGTGTTTTTTAATTCGTTTGGTATCTATATATACGAAAGGTTTGTCTTTAAAGTCGCATGAATGTTAAAATTAATAAATATTTAGCAGTTTAAATGAGTGCAATCTCTTCGTTGTTTTTAAGATGAAATCGTTTTTTAAAGAGATAGACTCCCAAATACATAAATG
>JBGTDZ010000297.1:0-4047 GCA_041748055.1 Aquaticitalea sp. | reverse complement strand
GATTGATGAGTCTCCGGAAGAACTCGAACTACTTACTCCTACTGAAAAAGAAGTGTTAAAACTTATTGCCAAAAATAATACTGGCGTAGAAATAGGTGAAATTCTATTTGTATCAACTAGAACTGTAGAAAAGCATAAGAGCCATATCATAAGAAAACTCAATCTTTCACCCAAACAGAATAGCCTTTTAATTTGGGCAAAGGAAAATCAGGACCACTTTTTATAAAATATACGTAAAGTTACGTATTGTTTGCTGTTTGAATAATGCGGATATTTGTATTGCTATTAATCAATTTCCTTTTAGGAATTCTTAAGCTCTGGATTATAATAGATTCAGAGCTTTTCCTAAAGGGTTTCAATCTGCAAATTTCATGAAATCCAAAATTAGTCTTCTCAATTCACTTTTTATCATTGGACTGATCATTAGTTCAATTCTTGTCATCTCAATGAATATACTCGTTAATTTTTTTTAGTTATTTAGTTAGTTTGTAATGCAATTAATCTGGAGGGATTAATTATATTAAGAGCTCTGGAACCATTTGGATTCTAGGGCTCTTTTTGAAGTAAAAAAAGGTCATTGATTGTAAATATACGTAAAGTTACGTATTGTTTGGTTTACCATTTAAACCGAAATTTACAAAACTATTAAGTTAGTTAATTATTAGGGTAATTATTTTAAGAGCCCTGAATTGTCATTGATTCAGGGTTTTTATATTTAAAACACTTTATTCAGAAGGTCTTTTATATGCCAATCAAAAACAAATTGAATATTACCAACAAACTTTTAATCATTGGATTGATTTTAAGTGCCGTTTTAATTATAACCGCCAATATTATAGTTATCTTTTTTTAATTGTTAGTTAGTTAAAAAACGGGCAACTCGAAGATTTTCAAGTTGCCCGTTTAATTTATAAGGGTTTTTATTATAATTCCAAAGCTCTTTTTACATCGTTGTCCATCAATAATTCGGTTGGAGTCTCCAAGGCTTCTTTTACTGCCACCAAAAACCCAACACTTTCCTTACCATCTATAATCCTATGATCGTAAGATAACGCGACAAACATGATTGGTCTTATTTCCACGTGCCCATCGATAGCCACAGGTCGTTCCACTATATTGTGCATTCCAAGGATAGCACTTTGAGGCGGATTGATGATTGGTGTCGAAAGCATACTTCCGAAAACACCACCATTTGAAATAGTGAATGTACCACCTGTCATTTCATCCACTGTGATTTGCCCATCACGAGCTCTAGTTGCCAATCGCTTCACTTCTTCTTCAACACCTCTGAAACTTAAATTCTCTGCATTTCTTATGACAGGAACCATTAACCCTTTTGGCCCTGACACGGCTATACTGATATCGCAAAAATCATAACTGATCATTTCCTGACCATCAATCATGGAATTGACCGCGGGGTACATTTTTAACGCTCGAACAACCGCCATTGTGAAAAAGCTCATAAAGCCTAATCCAACGCCGTGTTTGTTTTTAAAGGTTTCTTTAAATTCTTCGCGAATCGCAAAAATCGGGGACATGTCCACTTCGTTGAAAGTCGTTAGCATAGCTGTCGTATTTTTTGCTTCAACCAAACGCTCGGCAACTTTACGTCGCAACATTGACATTTTGCTTCTTGAAGTTCCTCTTTTTCCCCCAGTTGGAGTTCCCATGGATGGGGTTGCGCTTACAGCATCTTCCTTTGTGATACGGCCATCTTTTCCTGTGCCTTTAATGGCAGAGGCAGACATGTTTTTTTCCGTAAGAATCTTTTTAGCTGCCGGGCTTGCTACCCCCGAAGCATATGTTCCTTTATCAGGGTTTGGAGCTTTCTCATGGTTGTCTGTATTGGGTGTTTCCTCTTGATCTTTTGCCAATTCTTTTTCAGAATTATCATTGGAACCTTCATCACCCTTTGTAAAGGTCTCTGGAGCTTTTGGATCTTCCTTTTCTGGTAGCTTATTTTCTTTTGAATCTTCTTTTAAAACTTCTTTAGTATCACCTTTTGAATCTCCTTTTGAATCTTCTTTTGTATCTCCTGCAATACTTGGTTTTTTGGCATCAGTATCAATCAAACATACGACGTCACCCACAGCAACTGCATCTCCCTCTGCTGCTTTAAGCGTTATGATACCACTAGCCTCTGCTGGCAACTCAAGGGTCGCTTTGTCGCTATCGACTTCAGCAATGGCTTGGTCTTTTTCTACATAATCACCATCGGCAACCAGCCATGATGCAATTTCAACTTCTGTGATGGACTCTCCCGGCGAAGGAACTTTCATTTCTAAAATCATCGTTCTTATTTTTTTTGTAACCTATTGGTCTGCGTTGTGATTGTTCTATTTCTACTTTATCCTTTTGAAATAAATAATATCATAATATATGAATGGTCCGATTAAATTTATAACTGTCTTTCATAACATGTTGTGACATGTTCATTGGTTATCTCTGATTATTTTTCGTTTTATCAAACACAAAATCCATAACTTCTTGATGACGTCGTATCGAACGAGTGGAACTACCTGCAGCGGGAGCTCCATATGGCCTTTGTGAAGCAATCCTAAAGGTTTTTGCTTCCTCCAAGTGCATCAATATATGGCTATAGGCCCCCATATTTCGCGGTTCTTCTTGTGCCCAAACTACGTCCTTAACGTTATCATATTTCTTCAATATTTTTCGAATATCTTCGATTGGCAGTGGAAACAGTTGTTCGATTCTCACAAAAGCTACATCATTCCTTCCCAATTTCTCTTGTTCTTCCACCAAATCATAATAGAATTTTCCTGTCAAGAAAACCAATGTTTTTATTTTTTCAACTTTTGCTTTTTTATCATCTATCAACATTTGAAAGGCTCCGTTTGCAAATTCTTCAACAGTTGATACACATTTTGGATGGCGCAATAAACTTTTTGGAGTGAACACAATCAAAGGTTTTCTAAAATTCGCTTTCATTTGTCGTCTCAACAAATGATACATATTTGCCGGTGTAGTACAATCTGCTACATACATATTATCTGTGGCGCACAATTGCAAAAAGCGCTCCATACGTCCTGAAGAGTGTTCTGCACCTTGACCTTCATATCCATGAGGCAACAACATGACCAATCCGTTTTGCAGTTTCCATTTATCTTCAGCAGCCGAAATGTATTGGTCCATGATAATTTGTGCTCCATTGCTGAAATCCCCAAACTGTGCCTCCCAAATTGTCAATGTTTTTGGGCTAGACATGGCGTAACCATAATCAAACCCAACCACTGCATATTCTGAAAGCAATGAATTATAGATAAAGAAACGTCCCTGTTTATCACTAATTTGATTCAATAACATAACTTCTTCCTCGCTGTCTTCCACTGTGACCACTGCATGACGGTGCGAAAAGGTTCCACGCTCGACATCCTGACCAGAAAAACGCACATCATAGCCTTCTTCCAACAAAGTTCCGTATGCCAAATGCTCTGCCATAGCCCAATCCAGTTTGTCTTCTTCAAACATTGTTTTTCGGGATTCAACCAAACGCTCTATCTTTTTTATGAATTTTTTATCTTTCGGCAAAGACGAAATTACATCTGTAATCTGTGATAGTTTTTCTTTGGAAACCTTGGTGTCAATCGGTGTCATCATTTCCACCTCAGTGACATTCACATAATTTTGCCATTCATTTTGCATGAATGGTGTTATGATTGTTTTTTCAACTTTACGGGAATCCTCCAATTTTTCTTCGAGGGAAGCTTTGTAATCTTGTTCGAGTTTTAAGGTATAATCATTATCGATTATCCCTTCAGCGATTAATTTTTCATTATAGATTATACTTGGGTTATCGTGCTTTGCTATCGCCTTGTACAATTTTGGTTGTGTAAAACGTGGTTCATCACCTTCATTATGGCCATATTTTCGATAACCAAGCAAATCGATAAAAACATCACGTTTAAATTCCATTCTAAAATCCAAAGCAAATAAAACAGCATGAACTACAGCTTCGACATCATCTGCATTGACATGCAATACTGGAGACAAAGTCACTTTTGCTATGTCTGTACAATATGTACTGGA
>JBGTDZ010000296.1:0-11828 GCA_041748055.1 Aquaticitalea sp. | reverse complement strand
GTGGCGTTGGTAAAACAACTTGCGCCCGTATTTTGGCCAAAATGATCAACAGCGATGAAAACACAAGTTTGGAGGAGGACTTTGCCTTCAATATTTTTGAGCTGGATGCTGCGTCCAATAATGGTGTCGATCAAATTAGAGAATTAACAGACCAAGTTCGGATTCCACCTCAAGTTGGAAAGTACAAAGTGTATATCATAGATGAGGTCCATATGTTGTCCCAAGCGGCTTTCAATGCCTTTTTGAAGACTTTGGAAGAGCCTCCAAAACACTGTATTTTTATTTTAGCAACAACAGAGAAGCATAAAATAATCCCAACCATATTATCTCGTTGCCAGATTTTTGACTTCAAAAGGATTACGGTCAAGGATGCCAAAGAATATTTAAAATATATTGCCAAAGAACAAGGTATTGAGGCGGAAGACGATGCACTTCATATCATTGCCCAAAAAGCAGATGGTGCGATGCGTGATGCCTTGTCCATTTTTGATAGAGTGGTAAGTTTTTCTGGAAAGAATTTAACCCGTCAGGCAGTGACGGAGAATTTGAATGTTCTTGATTACGAAACTTATTTTACAAGTACAGATTTAATTTTAGAGAACAAAATCCCTGAATTGTTGGTGCAATTCAACAATACGCTTTCCAAAGGATTTGACGGGCATCAATATATAGCCGGCCTGGCGTCCCACTTTAGGGATTTATTGGTTTGCCAACATGAGCAAACCTTGGATTTATTGGAAGTTGGTGACGAAACGAAAACAAAATATCTCGAGCAATCAAAAAAAGCATCCTACGACTTCCTCTTGAAGGGCATAGAACTCACCAATGACTGTGACCTCAAATATAAAAGCAGCAAAAATCAACGCTTACTTGTTGAACTTACCCTTATGCAACTTGCCTCTATCACTTTTGATGGAGAAAAAAAAAATAGCAAACCTTTTATAATTCCAGCTTCTTATTTTAAAGCCAAAGGTATCAAACCTATTGCAGTTAATGTTCCGATTAAAGAAGAACCTGCTCTAATTGAAAAAGCAAGCGAGGTTGAAAAAGAGCTGCAACTCCAATCCGAAGAATATGTTCAAGAACCAATTCCGATTATTAATTTAAAAATTGATACGAAGCAAACTTCTGGACTCTCGTTAAAGAGTATTCAAGCAAAAAAGGAGCATCAAATAAAACAAATGGAAGTAGTTGTAGATAAGAACGACCTTCCAAAAGAACCTGTCACAGAAGAAGAACTCATCAATGCTTGGAAAGCTTATTCCAATGCTATGGACCGAAAAGGTGAGAAAATCATAGTGTCCATATTGGAAATGGATACTCCAAAGCTGAATGAAACTAAAATCCATTTGGAATTTCCAAACGAAACCCTCAAAATCGAATTGGAGAGAGCGCAATTCCCACTGATGGAATATTTACGAAAGACCTTAAAAAATTATGATTTATCTTTGGATATCTCTGTCAATGAAGAAATTGAAAAACAATATACCTATACACCGATGGAAAAATATCAAAAGTTAAAGGAAAAGAATCCGAATATTGAGTTGTTGAAAAAGACGTTTGGCCTGGATATTTGAGAAAGAATAAAGATAAAAGAACTAAGATCCGAGACTTTTTCCTAACTAAATTGAACATGAAGAACATTTTATTTTTAATTGCTATTATATGTATTGCTTTCATAAGCTGTGATGGGCGGAAAAGCAAAAGTATGGCTTTAAAAGAATCGATTGAGGAATTCAACCAAAATCAATCCGACATTGAGACAGTCATTTATTATCCTAAAGAATACACCGAAGTTGTCACGGATACAATTATTTCTGATGGATTGAAAATCCACATTAAAAATTATTCACTTAAAAATGAAGCTGTCCTGATTTCTTCACCAAAAAAGACATTACAAGAAGAGGCAACTTACCACCGTGTTTTTGAATCAGAAATTGTCGTATCGACACCTTCCAAAATTATTTTTAGTGGATATATCTCTGCTGCGCAATTTAAGGAAAAATCATATGATCCATTTTGGAACCATGCTACTTTACAGCATGCGTGGGTCAATCAAGAATTGTCAACAACTCACCATGTTCAGGTGGATGTATCATTCATCAATCCAAAAGAGAATTCTTATAAATTATTCAGAATTTCCATAGGTGCAGACGGACAGGAACAAATCAATTTAATAGAAGAAAACAGTTGAGATGCTGGGACTGAAACTACCTACAGACCCACGTTGGGTGAATATTGTTGAAATGAATATTGAAGACATTTTGACCGATCACGCCTATTGTGAACAGAAAGCAGCAAGTACTGCGATTTCACTGATTGTCAGTTTTCCGGAATACACAGAACTTGTGCAAGAAATGATTGCTTTGGTTAAGGAGGAAATCAGCCATTTTAAAATGGTGCACGACAAGATCCTTGAAAACGGCTGGGTTATGGGTCGCGACAGAAAAGATGATTATGTGATTCAATTGGTGACATTTTTCCCTAAAGGAGGCAGTCGAACCACACAATTGGTACATCGTTTGTTGTATGCAGCATTGATTGAGGCAAGAAGCTGCGAGCGCTTTAGATTACTTTCCGAAGAATTACAAGACAAAGAACTTGCTGAATTTTACAGAAAATTGATGGTCAGTGAAGCCAATCATTATACCATGTTTTTGGGGTTTGCCCGGCAGTATGGCGACCGAAAGGAAGTTGATGAAAAGTGGCAAGAATTGTTAGAATATGAAGCTGGCATCATGAAAACTTTGAGTAAAAATGAGTCCATCCATGGCTGAAAGAAACAGGGAAGTGGCCATGTTTTAGTTATTAGTCATTTTTGATTGCTTGGTGACCATTTGAATTGTCATAAAATTAATAAAATATAAATAAAAAAAGCTCCAACATTTCGATTGGGGCTTTAAAATTTTAAAACTTTCTGATTACATTTTTATACCAAATCCAAATTGGATATTGTTGTTTTTAGCTTCTAGACTGTCAAGATCCTCATCCAAGATATTGGTGATTCCGTAAGAGAATCGGGCATCAACAAATAATTCGTCAGTAATCATATATTCAATGCCACCTATTGCAGAAAAGGCAAAGGTTGAAAATGCATCTTGATTTTTCCAGGTTTTAAGGCTCACCATTGGCCCCGCTCCTATTGTAAAACTGTTGCCTATATTAAATCGCAGCATGATTGGCATTTGAATGTAATCTGCCTTTAGGTCATCAGCTTTTCCTCCTTCAGCAGAGTATTGCAGTTCTACAAGGGCAGACATCGATTCAGAAAATCCATAATCGACAAAACCTCCAAATACAAAACCATTTCGATGTGTATTATTAAAATCCGCATCCGGTTCAAAATCAAGATTAGAAATATTAAGTCCGCCTCTCACACCATAGCTGGTTTCCTGGGAAAAAGTTAGGGCAGGGAGACTGAAGAATACTAATAGTACAATAAGTGTTTTCATAATGTAATGATTTGAGACTGTGAATATAATTTCAAAATTATTGAATATCACTAAATATTAGTTATGTAACCAGAAAAATAAGACAAAATACCGATTTAGGCTATTTTTACACTCGAAACCGTTCCAAAATAGACACTTTTGATGATGCCATCGGATAATCCTATTTTTGGAACAAATACATCCTTGGCACCGCTCCATTTCATAGCCGACAGATAAATCCTAGTGGCTGGGATGATAACATCAGCTCTATCTTGGTTCAAATCCAATTCGGTGATGCGCTCTTCATATGAATAGGATTGAAGCATTTGATAGAACGTGGTAAGGTAAAAATATGTCAAAGGTTTGCCAACAGCTTTTCCAGATAACTTGAAAATCTTGTTGATGTTTCCTCCCGAACCAATGAGATCAACTTTTTCATAGTCTTTGGTATTGGTTTTTATCCATTGCTCCAATTCAAACCAAGCTTCCTTTTGAACAATGTCGTTTAATAATCGTACTGTCCCTATTTTAAATGACCTTGAAGCCACTATTTTACCCTGATGAATGACTGTAAACTCGGTACTTCCACCTCCAACATCAACATATAGATAAGTCCTGTTGTAATCGAGATGATCGTTCAGATCGGTTGCTGCAATAATGGCTGCTTCTTCTTCTCCATTGATGATATCTATTTTTATTTTACATTGTTTCGCTATATGTTTAGACACTTCAAGACCATTTTCGGCCTCACGCATGGCTGAAGTCGCACAAGCCTTATAGACTGTTACTTTATGAGCTTTCATTAGTAATCTAAAGGCATTCATTGTATCAATCAATCGAATTTCATTTTCCTCTGAAATTTGGTGATTGATGAACACATCTGCACCCAGACGAATCGGAACTCGCACTAAGGAACTTTTTTTGAACAAAGCAGGTTTTCCTTTTTGCTCTATGATATTTGAAATAAGTAAACGCACAGCATTTGAGCCAATATCAATTGCTGCGTATTTTTTAATGATCAACATATTAACTCTGTAGTTTTTTTAACAAATAATCGTAAGTATCAAATTGAGCATGCACTTTTGGCATCTCATTACTCCGGTAAGCATTGCTTTGGGTTGCATCCAAAATACGTGCTTTCACATTGTCTTTCCAACAGATATCAAATATGTCCATTAGTTCACTTTTTATTCCTTCATCATAGATTGGACAGGTAACCTCCACCCTATTTTCTATATTCCTTGTCATCCAGTCAGCTGATGAAATAAAAACCTTGGGATCATTATCATTACAGAATATCAGCAAACGTGTATGTTCCAAAAATTTATCTATGATACTGATGATTTCTATATTCTCACTCATGCCAGGAACACCTGGAACCAAACAACAGATTCCTCTAATGATCATTTGGATTTTTACACCTGCTCTACTTGCCTCATACAATTTATCAATCATCATATAACTGGAAATACTGTTGAGTTTGATTTTGATGAAAGCTGGCCTACCTAATTTTACGTTCGCGATTTCAATATCTATGAGTTTGAATATTCTCGATTTAGTATAATGTGGCGAGGTGATGATATGCTTGTATCTGAATATTTTATAGTTAGTTTCAAAAAAATTGAAAACTTTATTTAGGTCTTTCAATATTCTTTGATCAGCGGTAAAAAGGGTAAAATCAGTATACAGCTTCGCTGTGGATTCATTGAAATTTCCTGTACTGGCAAATCCATATCGAACCAATTCCATTTCTTCTTCACGCTCAATGACACACATTTTGCTATGCACCTTAAGTCCTCTAACCCCAAAAAGTAGATTGATACCATCAGAAACCATCTGTTCCGCATAATCGATATTGGCCTGTTCATCAAATCTCGCCTGAAGTTCAATGGCTACGGTCACTTTTTTTCCGTTTTTTGCAGCATTGATAAGTGAGCTGGCAACGTGGGATATTTGGGCCAATCTATAAATGGTAATTCTTATTGTTTTTACCTGTGGGTCCAGGGCAGCTTCGCGTAAAAATTTTACGATATAAGAAAATGTATGAAATGGCGTGTATAATAAAAAGTCTTTTTGAGCAATGGTAGAAAAAATGCTTCTTTCGAGACTTAATCCTTTTACGGGAAGAGGACTGATTTTTTCATACAATAAGTCTGTTCTTCCAAGACTTGGAAAATCCATATAATCCCGTCGGTTATGGTAACGACCCCCAGGAATGACACTGTCATTGGTTTCTATTCCCATTTTGGTCATAAAGTAGTACAAGGTGTCTTCATGGATGGTTTTATCGTAAACAAAACGTATCGGCTCCCCAATTTGACGATGTTTAACACCATCAGAAATTTTTTCAATAAAACTCTTACTTAAATCACTGTCAAAATCTAGTTCTCCATCTCGGGTGATTTTTATCATATGTGCGGTAATGTCCTGATATTCAAAAATACTAAAGATATCGTGCAAACAATATCGCAACAGATCGTCGAGCATGATGATATAGTTGTTGTTGTCTATTTTGGGAAGTACAACAAACCGATTTATAGTCTTTGGCAATTCTATCAATACATACTGGCGCTTGGCATCTGTGATTTGTATTTTGCACGCGAGATAGGCTGCACTGTCTTTTAATGTTGGCAATTCTACCTGATCGCTCAATACGATGGTCACCAAGGCTGGACTAACATATTGGATGAAATAGTTTTTTATGAAAGTATGCTGTGATGCATCAACTTGGTCTTCTTTGACGAAGTAGATGTTCTTTTCTTCAAGCTTTTTATGAATTTTACTTAATATGTCCAGACTTTCACTTTGCTGTTTAATAACGATTTGGGTAATAATTTCCAACAGATCGCTTGCGGCATATCCACCCAATTCACTTCTTCCTGTTTTTCCAGCATCGTCAATACGTTTTATTGTAGCATAACGTACTTTAAAAAATTCATCCAGATTATTTGAAAATATCCCCAAAAAACGCAAACGTTCTATAAGAGGTACATTCTCATCCTCAGCTTCCTGCAGCACTCTTGCGTTGAATTGTAACCAGCTTAGTTCTCTATTGATATAGCTGTTTTTGTCTTTAGTCATTTATTCAAATGGTTTATTCCACAAATATATTCTAATTAAATTTTAAAACGAACAGTGCAAGACAATAGAAACTATTTGTTCACATGGATAAAAGATATAATGGAAATCTAAACTGCATTTAAAAGATGAAGTGGCAAGCAGTCCATTCATTAATCTTTTAATTCTTTCGGAAATAGGGTCATTTTCGTTCGCCCTTTATCGAGGTTTTTCCAAGTATCTGTTTCAAATTGTAGCATTACCAAGCCACAAGTTGGAACATTATCAATGGGTTTGTCGCCAAAATTATTGGCAATCGCTGTAAAGGCATGATTGTGACCAAAAATTATAACGAACTGATGTTCATCCTTTAAACCCCTAATAAAATCAACCACTTTCCGTCCTCCAAAATCATAGAGTTCATTTTCAATTTTCAATAAAGAGGGAATAAAATTGCAGTTATCCATGAATATATTGCAAGTAGTCAATGCCCTATTCGCTGGACTAGAAAAAATGCCATCAGGTGTGATTTTATACTTTAACAATTCCTTTGACAGTAAATTCGCATCGCTGAATCCACGGGTGCTTAAAGGCCTGTTAACATCAGTGATATCGTGCTCCCAAGACGATTTTGCATGTCGGACTAAGATTAGTGTTTTCATTTATTACTCGTTTAAATGCAAAAAAATTCGATAAAGTGTTGCGTAATTCCATTTTAACGATTATTTTCGTCCCTTTAACATTTATATTTGTTAGAACAATTAGTTATGATTTGATTTGTGCAATAAATTAATGTAAATGACCCCAAATCAAAAATATATTAATAAATCCATTTATCTAGCATTGTTTAACAATGTTCTTCCCTCAAAATTTTTAGGTAGTGTATTAAAGCATACTAGTGATTATAAAGATAATCATCTTATGCCATTTAATCAGCTTAATTTTTAATCAATTCATATTATCGCATTGCGAAGGTATTCCTATAAGAATAGTTTCGAAATAAAATAAAAACAAAAAATCCCAACGTCTAAAATTAGGGCTTATGAAAACAAATACATTTATAATAGAATTGAAAAAGCTGATTGTGCTGCTAATATTTTTTGGAGCATATACCGGTTTTTCACAAACTCCCGATTTGAGGAATTGTGGATATGGTTGTACTACTAATAGCTTTTCTATAGAGAGTGTCTTTTTAAGTGCCACTGATGTTCCAGGCGTCCCTCTTACCAACACAAGTTGCGATTCGGGAACTCCCCAAAGCGTTTATATGATTGCTGAAATTTCCAGTAATAGGAATTCTCCGGTTTATGGTGCACGTATATTTGCTGACTTAGTGGTAGGTTCTAACACCATAATGATAAATCAATACTTAGGAACATTGCCTGCTTCAAATTCGGGCATAACCCAACGATTGGTTTATGGACCTTTCGTTTGGACTTGTGGCGAAACATTGACTCTAGAAAATTTATTGGTCGTTTGGAAAACATCATCTCAAAATGCACCTGGACCAAATGATCCTTATACCTGTAATAGTTACACCAATTCACAATGCCAGTTTCCAGCAGACTTGCTGGTTTCCACGCCATTGGCAGTTCAATATGACTATACGGCTTGTACTGCGGCAACTACTGCTCTGGTTACGTTTCAATCAACAACAATCGGTGGGACACCTCCATATACTTATGTTTGGAATTATGATGGTGGTATTTATCAAGGAGGAACAGCTTCTGCACCAATAGTTCTATATAATGTACCAGGAACTTATAATCCCACTCTAAAAGTTACAGACATTAATGGTAATACCAATATAAGACCCTATTCAGAGACATTAGTGTTTCCGTCCCAATTAACGAATACAACCTCTAGCTCAAATCAAACCTGCGCTTCTAATAATGGGTCAGGAAGTTTTACTGGAAATGGAGGCACACCTCCATACACATTCAACATATTAACGAATACAACTGGAGCATCTACCTTTATGAATGGTCCCCCAACAACAGTTTTAATGTATTCGGGTGCTGGAGCAGGCACGATTACGGTTAGAATAACGGATGCAGCCGGATGTACTGCAACCAATAGCATCACTGTTTCTGCTGGTGACACTCAGGCCCCTGTAATTGCAGGTGGTATATCCCCTACTACAATTGATAGCTGTAATATAAGTGCGGCTCCTGCAGCTCAAAATACAGTTGCCGGTTTGGAAGGACTTCCTGGAAATTTAACGGTTACCGACAATGTATCTCCTGACGCTAACCTAACAGTGAATAGTTCTGATAGTGTTTCAGGGACTTGCCCAATTGTTATTACTAGAACCTATACAGTTTCTGATGAGTGTAATAACATAAGTTCAAGTTTTACACATATTATATCTATTGTCGATTCAACTCCACCAGCTTTGCCAACAGCACCTACCAATATCGCATATCAATGTTCTAGCGATGTACCTGCTGCTGGTACGTTAACTGCTAACGACAATTGTTCAGGTGATATTACCGTGACAGGTATCGATTCGATAGACGATTCCAATCCATGTAATATAGTCATTACTCGAACTTGGACCTTTATAGATACTTGCAATAACAGTTCTTCTCTATCACAAATAATTACAGTAAGTGATACAATACCTCCAACTATCGATCCTGCTCCGGCTGCAATAAGCGTACAGTGTATTGATGACGTTCCTGCTCCTTTTGCTTTAAACTGGAGCGACAATTGTGATGCTGGTGGTACCGTATCGAGTTATGACGGTCCTTTGGTAGGTGGCGCTTGCGGTGGAACGATTACAAGAACTTGGAACATTTCTGATGCTTGTGGCAATCCTGCTGCAACCAGAACTCAAATTATTACGGTAAGCGATACTACACCTCCATCAATCGCTTCTGCTCCAGCAGCCATAAGCGTACAATGTATTTCCGACGTTCCTGCCCCTGCTAATTTAAGCTGGAGCGACAACTGTGACGCTGGTGGAACTGTAACCAGTTTCGATGGGCCTTTAACAGGTGGTGCTTGCGGTGGAACAATTACAAGAACTTGGAATATTTCTGATGCATGTGGTAATCCTGCCGCAACCAGAACCCAAATTATTACCGTTAGCGATACTACTGCTCCTACTATAACCAAAGTTGCGGCAGATCAGACTGTCCTATGTGATGGCTCTGGTAATAATCAAGAATTTCAAGCTTGGTTAAATACTTATGCAGGTGCAAATGCAACTGATAATTGTTCAAATGTTACTTGGTCATATCAGATTTTAAATGTTATTGAACAATGCGGTGAAACGTCTAGAACATTAGTGAGATTCTTTGCAACAGATGCGTGCAACAACACGAGTTCGACAACAGCGTTATTTACAATTATAGATTTATCACCACCGGTTATTGTTACGCAAGCAAGCAATTTGACTGTTGAATGTGATGGTAACGGTAATGTTGACGATTTGAATACATGGTTAAATGGTAATGGTGGTGCAACAGCGACCGATTCATGTGGAGATATCACTTGGTCCAATAATTTTACGGGCTTATCAGATGGTTGTGGTGCAACTGGATCGGCAACTGTCATATTTACTGCTAGGGATGAGTGTGGTAACATTGCCACATCCTCTTCTGCAACATTTACAATTGAAGATACAACGCCTCCTGCAATTGATATCGAAGCAACGAATATCCTTGCTGAATGTGATGGCAGTGGCAACAATAATACAATCCAAGCTTGGCTTAACAATAACGGCGGTGCCTCTGCATCAGATGCTTGTTCTACAGTCACCTGGACAAATAACTATAACGGTGCATCTTCTGATTGCTCATCACCTGTTTCGGTGACCTTTACAGCTACCGATGCATGCGGAAATTCTGTTTCTACAACAGCCACTTATGCAATCCAGGATACAAATCCCCCTGTCATAACAGGTGGTGCCGACCTGACCGTTGAATGCGATGGTTCCGGCAATCTTGATTCACTGAATGATTGGCTGGCCTCTAACGGTGGTGCAACTGCTACCGACGATTGCTCTGCCATCACTTGGTCAAACAACTATACCGGTCTGTCCGACGGATGCGGTGCGACAGGTTCGGCCTCAGTGACCTTTACCGCAACAGATGGATGTGGAAATGCTGCATCAGTAACGGTGACCTTTACCATTGCCGATACCACCGACCCTACCTTCACCGTCCCTGCGAGCGTTACTATTGAGTGCGACCAGGATGTGAACGACCTTGCCCTGACAGGCGATGTCACGGACGAAGCGGACAACTGTTCAACAGGTCTTGACGCTACGTATGCCGATAGCGTTGCTGCGGGAAGCTGTGCCAACGAATCCGTTATCACACGTACTTGGTCATTGACCGATGCCTGTGGAAATACAACTACTTTAGTTCAGACAATTAATGTTGTTGATACAACTGCTCCTACCTTCACGGTTCCTGCAAGCGTAACCATTGAATGCGACCAGGACGTGAACGACCTTGCCCTTACCGGCGATGTCACGGACGAAGCTGACAACTGTTCAACAGGTCTTGACGCTACGTATGCCGATAGCGTTGCTGCGGGAAGCTGTGCCAACGAATCCGTCATCACACGTACTTGGTCTTTGACCGATGCCTGTGGAAACACGGCCACTTTGGTACAGACGATAAACGTAGTGGACACCACTGCTCCTGTAATCAATATCAACCCACAGGATGTGGTGATCGAATGTGAGGGTGCTGCCGACAACAATGCAATCCTTGATTGGTTGAACTCAAATGGCGGTGCCTCGGCATCAGACAACTGTTCTGCTGATATAATATGGACCAACGACTATAACGGTGCTGAATCTGACTGTTCCGCTCCCGTGACCGTGACCTTCACGGCTACGGATGCCTGTGGAAACTCTGTCTCTGCAACCGCAACCTATACAATCCAAGATACCGTGGCACCTGAAGTAACAGGTGGCGCCGACCTTACCGTTGAATGTGACGGTACAGGGAACCTTGACGCACTGAACGATTGGCTTGCTTCCAACGGTGGCGCTACCGCTTCCGATGATTGCTCTGCCATCACTTGGTCTAACAACTATAGCGGTCTGTCAGACGAATGCGGTGCGACCGGCTCTGCCACTGTTACCTTTACGGCCACCGACGGATGTGGAAATGCATCTTCGGTAACAGCGACTTTTACCATTGCCGATACAACCAACCCTACCTTCACAGTTCCTGCAAGTGTCACCATCGAGTGCGACCAGGACGTGAACGACCTTGCCCTGACAGGCGATGTCACGGACGAAGCGGACAACTGTTCAACAGGTCTTGACGCTACGTATGCCGATAGCGTTGCTGCGGGAAGCTGTGCCAACGAATCCGT
>JBGTDZ010000295.1:0-1977 GCA_041748055.1 Aquaticitalea sp. | reverse complement strand
ATAAACTGAATAGAAATGAGCATAGCTAAAGGCAGTGCTGCAATCCACAGGAATATTTGATCCCAGGTTAAATTGTCTTTTAATGGTCCCAAAAGACCAGAACCCCAAGCTCTTCCTAAATTGGAAAGTGCCATAAATAAGGTAAATTGTGTGGCTGCAACAGTACTCCAGCAGAGTTTCATGCATACTGCAAACATGGCAATGCACAGGAATGTATAACCTGTATAATAGGCCAATATAAAACCATAAATGACAACGTTTTTACCCCAAAGTATAGGTAAAAAAGAGAAGGTTGCTATTGCCACAACTAAAAAAATGAGGTAAACGGATAGCATTCTACGCTTCCCAAAAAAATCAACCAGTGCTCCAGCTATAAAGAGGCCAAGAAATCCGCCGATGATGGTGCATGAAGAATATACTTCTGAATATGAAGTATTTGTCCAACCTAATTCCTGAATGGTAAATACCGGAAGCAAGGTATCCATTAGCCCAAACATAATTCCAATAATCAAAGTGGCAATCCCCATGATAATGGTTGAAGGCAATTTGATCACTTTTAAAAGGCTACTGAAAATTTGTTTCCAACTTTCTAATTGTGAGGTTTTGGAAGCTATATTTACTTCGCCTTTTGTCCAAGGCATAATTTTTTCTCCTGGTCGCTCCCTAAAGCATATCGGAACCAACATAATCAAAGCGACGGCTATGGATAAAGAAGCAATTGCAGTTGAAAATCCGATAATATTTATTAAGGATGTGCCAAGAATTACTGATAATGCCGTGCCAATGTTTTTTGAGCCCCACATGATACCGTTGGCTCTGGCTTGCTCATTTGGTGGCACCACATCGATTGCCATACCATCTGTAGCAACATCCTGAAATGCCCCAAAAAAGCTAATGAAAAATCCGGCAATCATTAATCCCGTTAAATTGTTTAGCGGATCACTGACAAAAGCAATGCTTATAAAACTTAAAATTAAACCCAATTGGCCAAGAATAACCCATGGTCTTTTTCTTCCCATAGATAAGATTGTATATCTATCCATCAATGGAGCAATCAATATTTTAAAACTCCACGGAATTCCTATAACAGCAACAAAACTGCCTATTTCCATAGGTGTTTTTCCATTCATTGCCAACCAAGCAGGAATGGCAAAATAAGTGATACCTTCAGGAATGCCTTGTGCAACATAAAGCGCTGAAAAATTCAAATATCGCAACACCGTGTTTTCTGTTAAAAACAGGCTGCTTTTTTTTAAAAATCTTGTCAAATTTTTCACAACTTTTAAGTTTTATTTGGTTTTACTAGACTTTTTATAGGCTTCATCAATCCTTAAGTATAGGCAGTTCGGGTGTCGGCGAATTTTTTGAATATGTGCCTTGCCAACTTGTATATTTCCAGATGCCGCTTTGCTTGACAAACACAGCGGTATATAAAAATTCGGCAACATATTTTCCATCGAAATATGCTTTTGATCTTCCGTTGATAATCCCCACATTGTCATAGACCCGAATTTTTTTATCGAAGAATTCAAACGTTGCCATCTCCAGCATTTTCAGTCGGTCTTTATCAGCAAATAATTCTTCCTTGTTTTGGCTTATACCATCTGCGTTTATGGTAAAATAATCATCAGAAACATCTGTCTTAAAATAGTCGTCGGCATTCGTAAACGTTGTGTTTGCCCACATTTTGGTGAAAGCAGCTTCAAGCTCTTTTGTTGAGCTTTCAGAAGCATTGGTTTGAGCAGATAATTGAGTTATGCCTAGGAAAGCGATTGAGATACATATTATTGATTTTTTCATAATTCGTGATTTATTTTTGATTTTCTAAACCCTTGTTTCTTTTGATAGGTGAGGGAACGCCACAGCCATTCAAATGGACCATATTGAAAGTATTTCAACCAAATAGGGCTGAAGATCAATTGAAAGATCCAAATGCCACCCACCACATAATACAATTCGTAACGTTGCAATTGACCG
>JBGTDZ010000294.1:0-6012 GCA_041748055.1 Aquaticitalea sp. | reverse complement strand
TTTCCCTTTAATGCCATGGATGTATTTGGCTTCCCCATTGCTCTTGTTTTCCCCCAAAACCAAAACATTGGATTTGATTTCATCCCTTGTGAACGAAGTAGTCTGTCCCATAAAACCCTTGACCAAAGCAGTATGGTTTTGGCACAACATCGTGGGCACAGGATCCCATTTTGCTGAAAAATCCATCAGGGTAAAATAATCTAGGGTTGGCAATATCTGGCGTTTGTTGGTCATGTCGATGGATGAAAATTCATAAATATTTGGGTTACGTTCCAGCACAAAATCCTTAAAGGCGAAGGTTTTGGTATAGTCAATTTGATTCTGATAATTAGGATCGCTCGCATCGCCATCGAACATGGGCTCACAGATATCAACACCTTCGGCGGAAAGCGCAATGTCAAAACTATCGGTGGCACTGCACATGGCAAACATAAAACCACCTCCAATGACATAGTTGCGGATTTTTAGGGCAACGGCCAATTTTTCTTCTGAAACTTTATTAAATCCCAGTTTGGATGCCAAAGCTTCCGACTCTTTTTTTTCTTCGATATACCATGCTGCAGATTTATAACGTTGGTAGAATTTCCCATATTGACCGGTAAAATCCTCATGGTGCAAATGCAACCAGTCATATAGTACCAAGACATCATTCAGAACTTCTTCATCATAAATGATGTCGTATGGGATTTCGGCATAGGTCAAGACCATGGTCACTGCATCGTCCCACGGCAAATTACCCTTTGGCGAATAGACCGCAATTTTTGGTGCTTTTTCAAGAATAACCGCTTCCATGTTCTGGGAAGGGCTGGCAATTAAATTGAGGATTTCTTCGGTTTTTGAATCCGATAAAACTTCATAGGATACCCCTCGTATCTGACATTCCCGTTGAATGGCCTCTGTATCGGGTAGCAAAAAAGAACCACCGCGATAGTTGAGCAGCCAATTGACCTTGAGCTGTTTTTCCAAAGTCCAATAAGTGACGCCGTAAGCCTTTAAATGATCCTTCTGACCTTCGGCATCCATAGGAATAAGAATGTAGGAAGCGAAGCTGGTTGCAACTGTAAGTAGAAAGAATAATAAAATGACTGTCTTTTTCAAAATGATATTTTTGGAAAATGGATAAAAGAATAGAGAATAGACACGAAGTAATTCTTAATTCTTAATTCTTAATTCTTAATTCTTAATTCTTAATTCTTTATTCTTAAATCTTAATTCTTAATTCTTAATTCTTAATTCTTAATTCTTAATTGGAAAGATACTCAAAAATTGTACCTCAATAAAATACATTAGGGAATTTTTAAGCTAAATTCAATTTTTCAAATTCAACTCCTTTCCTGACAAAAAACTTGCAATCACTCGAGTATTTGGAAATTATTCCAGGATAATTTTGATAAATACGGTAATGGCATGGACATAATCATGCTGGTATTACAAGCAAAAGTAATAAAAAGTTGGTTTTGCGTTTATTTTCCATTGTGTCTACAATAATCACCTAAATAGCAGGAAAAGCTAATTTTAATCATCAAATCCTTTACAACAATAGATTAAGATTCTCTTTAAAACGGCACATCATTATCTTCATCCTCCTCTTGGATTGGCGGGCCAAATGCATCGCTTGGTGAAGGGTACTTGATGGATTTAAAAGTATCGTCGTTGGCGGCGGCGTTCATTTTAGAATGGAACTCATTACCGAATGGGGTATCAAAATCGTCCAAATTGTCAAACTTACCCAGATGTCCGATAAATTTCAACCGGATGTTTTCCAGACCTCCATTTCTGTGCTTTGCAACGATGAATTCCGCTTGGCCTTCAGTTGGTGTGTGCTCATCATCATCCCATTCATCAATTTTATAGTATTCTGGTCTGTAAATAAATGATACAATGTCAGCATCTTGCTCAATCGCTCCAGATTCACGAAGGTCGGATAGTAATGGTCTTTTGCTGCCTCCTCGTGTCTCCACAGCACGAGATAATTGTGACAAGGCAATAACGGGGATGCTCAACTCCTTTGCCAACGCTTTGAGATTACGCGATATCGTGGAGATTTCCTGCTCACGGTTACCTACTCCTTTTTGGCTTCCTCCTGCGGTCATCAATTGCAGATAATCTATCACCAACAATTTGATTCCATATTGCGACGATAAACGGCGTGCCTTGGCACGAAGGTCAAAAATGGAAAGTGATGGTGTGTCATCAATAAACAACGGCGCTTTCTCCAATGCCTTAACTTTCACATTGAGTTGCTCCCATTCATGCTTTTCCAGTTTTCCTGTTCGCAGTTTTTCTGATGACAAACCTGTTTCGCTTGAAATCAAACGGGTTATCAATTGAACTGATGACATCTCCAAAGAAAAAAACGCTACTGGAATATTATTATTAACTGCAATATTTCTTGCCATGGATAAGGTCAAAGCGGTTTTTCCCATCCCAGGTCTTGCCGCTACAATGATTAGGTCGCTTTCTTGCCAACCTGAAGTCAATCTGTCCAATTTGGTAAAGCCGGACGGGATTCCGCTCAAACCTTCCTTATTGGCAATATCCTGAATTTTCTTTTTTGCCTGAATCACCAAACTTTGGGCGGTCTCTGTTGATTTTTTGATATTGCCCTGAGTAACTTCGTATAATTTTGCCTCGGCAGTATCCAACAAATCAAAAACATCCCTTGTTTCATCATAGGCATCTTCTATAATCTCACTGGAAATTTTTATCAAACTTCGTTGAATGAATTTCTGAAGAATAATACGTGCATGAAACTCAATATGCGCAGAAGAAGACACCCGTTGGGTCAAAGAAATGAGGTAAAAATCACCTCCGACCAAATCAAGTTTCGCATCTTTCTTCAATTGGCTGGAAACGGTTAATAAGTCAACGGGCTCGCTGTTTTCAAATAATTTGAAAATGGCCTCAAAGATGTGTTTGTGGGCATCTTTGTAAAATGCATCGGGACTCAAAATGTCTATGACTTCATCGACCCCTTTTTTATCAATCATCATCGCACCAAGCACAACTTCTTCTAAATCAATGGCTTGTGGAGGAATTTTTCCTTTTTCCAAGCTGATTATTGTGCTTTTGTCGATTTTATAGCCTTGTACTGGGTTGGGTTGTTTCATGACAGCGAAAGTAAATAAATTGTTAAGAAGAACATCATTTTGGGGCGGAACAATCTTAACAAGTCTTCAACAAAATAACTGTTGATAACTAAATAATATTGTTAATAGCAATAAAAAAAACCGAAGTTAAACACTTCAGTTTCAGTTTAAGTTTAGATCAGTAAGAATTAACCTTTAAAGACACCCATATTTGCATATTTATCCATACGCTTCTTTACCAATTCCATTGGTGATAAGTTTTTTAATTCGTCATAAGACTTTACGATGGCGTCCCTTACAGCCAAAAAAGTAGTCTCCCTATCAATGTGGGCACCTCCAAGTGGTTCCTTAATAATATCATCCACCAAATGCAGTTTTTTCATATCGGGAGCCGTCAATTTCAAGGCTTCGGCGGCCTGTTCTTTATATTCCCAACTTCGCCATAAAATTGAAGAACAGGATTCTGGTGAGATTACGGAATACCAAGTATTTTCAAGCATCAGCACTTTGTCCCCGACGCCAATTCCAAGGGCACCACCGGAGGCTCCTTCACCAATGATCACACATATAATCGGTACTTTAAGACGTGTCATTTCCAAAATATTTCTGGCAATCGCTTCTCCTTGCCCACGCTCTTCGGCTTCCAGACCGGGATAAGCACCAGGTGTGTCAATCAATGTCACTACAGGGATTTTAAATTTCTCTGCTGATTTCATCAAGCGCAACGCTTTGCGATACCCTTCGGGATTGGACATTCCGAAATTCCGGTATTGCCTGGTTTTTGTATTGTAACCTTTTTGCTGGCCTATGAACATATAACTTTGATTCCCAATTTTACCCAAGCCACCAATCATGGCTTTATCGTCCTTTACATTTCGGTCTCCATGGAGTTCTAAAAAACTATCGCCACAAAGTGCCCTAATATGATCCAAAGTATAAGGTCTATTTGGATGGCGCGATAATTGAACACGTTGCCAAGCCGTCAAATTTTTATAGATTTTTTGTTTGGTAGCAAGTAGCTTCTTTTCAATCTGCTTACAGGTTTCGGTCACATCAACATCACTTTCTGTGCCAATGACCTGACATTTTTCAAGTTGATCCTGTAATTCTTTTATGGGAAGCTCAAATTCTAAATACTCCATAGAAATTTAAGTTTAATAATAAGTTAGTCAACAAAGATAAAAATTTAATCGGCTTTCGTGGTTTGGATCCTTTTCTTTTTAATCCATTTAAGGTTTTTAAGAAGCCCATCCATTAACACGGTGAGCAACACCAAAATAGCCCCATAGTAGAATTGCGGACTCATGGTTTCGGTTTCTGGAAAGAGGAGCAATGCCAAAGTAATGCCATAAACAGGTTCCAAATTATAGGACAAAACCACTGTATAGGGACTGATATATTTCATGATATGAACGGCACCAATAAATGCATAGGCCGTGCAAATAGAGGCCAAAATGAATAAATATATCCAATCGGTTGTTGACAGCATGAAAAATTCTTGTGAAAATCCTCCGTTAAAAATAAAAATGAATATGGTAATAAAAACAACACCACTAATGAATTCGTAGAATGAAATTACAGTAGCACTATGCTTTTCTATAAATTTCCCATTAAGGACAGCAAACAGTGTTGAGAACAGTGCGGATGAAACACCCAAAACTATGCCATTGATATATTTGATTTCACTTTGCGTTATTAAAAACACACCTATGACCACTATAATACCAAATAAAATTTCATACCATATAATTCTTCTTCTGTAAATAAGAGGTTCTATAAAAGAAGCAAAAAATGCCCCTGTGGAAAACATGGCCAAAGTGATAGAAATATTTGATTGTTTTATGGCTTCAAAAAAGGTAATCCAATGTAAGGCAATAATGACTCCTGCTGCAAAAAACCGAAGCTTCGTTCTTGTATCGATCTTGATGCTTATCCGAATCAATTTTATGTAGATGAACATTAAAATTCCAGCAATCAACATTCTAAACCACACAAGGGGAATGGATCCAATGGTAATTAGCTCACCCAAGATGGCTGTAAAACCAGCAATAAATACTAAAAAATGAAGATGGACGTAAGTTTTTAGTTTAGCGTTTCGCATTGTAGAGCATGTAAATGGCCAAAATACCGAATATAACATTAGGAAACCATACGGCGACAAGTGGAGGGAAGTTAGATTGTTCCGCCATAACCCCAAATACCTTATCAAAAAATACATAAACCATCGCAATTCCAATACCAATGGCTAAGTTGACACCCATGCCTCCTCTTCTTTTGACCGAAGACACTGCAACTGCAATGATGGATAGTACAAATACAGAGACCGGCAAGCTCCATTTTTTGTATTTTACAACTTCATAACGTCCAATATTGGATGAACCTCTTGATTTTTCCTTTTCTATAAAACGGTTAAGATCGCTATAGGAAAGTGTTTCGGCTATATATTGAACTGGTGTTAAGTCATCTATGTCAAAGGTGAAGAGGGTATCTTTCCGTCTTATTGTTTCAATGATATCGTCATGCTCTCCAATCGTGCGTTTCACATAGTTGAACAATTTATATGAACTGTCCTTTTCGGAATATGAAATGGTGTTGGCGAATACTTTGTATTTAAGTTTGTTGTCTTCAAAATGCTCGTAGGTAAAATTGTTTCCGATTTTCTGATTGGTGTCAAAATTGCTGACGTAGATATAATCGTTGTCATTGATTTGCCTAAAAATATTTTGTGTCTGTAATTCAGCACCGCGATTCTTTAAATTCTTAAATATAAATTGATTATACCCTCTACTTGCTTTTGGGGCTAAATACAGACCCATAATGAGGGCAAAAATCGAAACAATTGTGGCACCGATCATATAAGGTCGCATAAATCTAAAATAGGAAACACCGGAACTTAAGAAGGCAACTATTTCGGTATTATTGG
>JBGTDZ010000293.1:0-4090 GCA_041748055.1 Aquaticitalea sp. | reverse complement strand
TGAATATTATTATACGTTCGATGTCAATGGGAAGGAAGAAACTTATACCGTAACCAGTGGCTATCCCGAAGTAGATGGTACATTTGTTAGAGTCGATTCTAAAATTATTGACGAAGGCTACGTTCCACCAATCCAAGATTTTTCCATTGAAAGTGAAGATGGTGATTTAACTCAAGAATTCCTATCTGAACCCAAATTAATTATGGTGGTGATGTATGATCTTAGAAATGCAGAACAAGAAGGTGTGGAAAAATTAAAATCAATATCTGATGCTGCACTAAAAAACGGCTATAAAGTAATTGGGCTGACATCTTCTGGTGGCGAGGCCAAAGAACAGTTCAAAGCAGACCATAAACTCAATTTTGATTTTTATCTATGTGATGAGAAAGTCTTGAAAACCATCGTTCGCGCCAATCCGGGAGTCGTAGTTTTAAATAAGGGAACCGTAACACAAAAAGTGCATTGGAACGATATTGAAGACCTTGAACTATAGTATTAAGTCGCAGTTTACAGTATTTCGGAGAGGTTAAATTAATATGAAAAAACATTCGTGTACCTGTCAGCCGATAGGCAGGTTGTTGGCAAAATATCTTATGACAAAAAAATAAATAATTCCTCACAGACTGATAAGGTATCTCTTAAATAAAATCTTGTATGCAATCCTGACATTGTTTGGTGTTGTCACTGTCATTTTCTTTTTGTTCAATGTGTTGCCTGGCGATCCAGCCCAAATGATGTTGGGGCAAAATGAAGACAGCGCACAACTGGCAATTGTGAAGCAGAAATATGGTTTCGACAAGCCTATAAGTACCCAATATTTTTATTATTTAAATGATTTGTCTCTGATTTCCTTTCATTCAACCATTAAAGAAGATTACACTTATTTGAGTGATGGAAAATACACCGCTACAAGGTTGTTCACAATATCAAAGACCACGATTGTTTTGAAGTTTCCCTACTTGCGGGAATCTTTTACAAAACAAGGAAAGAAAGTGAGTCAGGTTATTGGTGAAACTTTGCCTAACACTTTTGTATTGGCGGTTTCGGCAATATGTATTGCCATTTTTATAGGCATCTGTTTGGGCATCGTTTCAGCCTTATTTAAAGACCGATGGTTGGATAAGTTCATTCAGGTGGTAAGTACAGTGGGAATGAGTGTGCCTTCCTTTTTTAGTGCCATTTTATTTGCTTGGTTTTTCGGATTTGTACTACACGAATACACCAATCTTGAAATGACAGGAAGTCTGTTCGAATTGGATGATTACGGTGAGGCTACGCACATTCAATGGAAAAACCTCATTCTTCCAGCGATTGTGTTGGGCATTCGTCCTTTGGCGGTTATCATTCAACTGATGCGAAATTCATTACTTGAAGTTTTTACCCAGGATTATATCAGGACTGCAAGGTCCAAAGGCTTGAGTGAATTTCAGATAGTCAAACAACATGCTGTAAAAAATGCCTTGAATCCAGTCGTCACCGCCATTTCAGGTTGGTTTGCATCTATGCTCGCAGGTGCGGTTTTTGTAGAGTACATCTTCGGATGGAATGGTCTGGGCAAGGAAATTGTAAATGCATTGAACACCTTGGATTTACCGGTAATTATGGGAGCAGTGTTAATTATTGCCTTGGTCTTCATAATAATCAATATTTTTGTAGACATCTTGTATGTTTGGCTGGACCCGAAAGTTAGTCTGCAGTAAGCAGTTTAACGACTGCAGTCATTAGCCCGGATTTATGGTAATGGGATGCAATTTTAAAATTTAGAGTAATTCAAAATGTTAACTAAAAACACAAGTCTTTTCCATTGGAAGGGATTTAGGATAGGAATATGAGAACACAAATTGTAGCAGGAAACTGGAAAATGAACAATGATTTGGCACAGACCGAAACATTGATAACTGAACTTAAATTACAGAAGATTACTTCGGATGTTGAGGTAATGATAGCCCCTTCATATACAAATTTATGGCCTGCTTTTCAGGCTACAAGAACCTTTGCGATTGAGGTGATAGCGCAAAATATGCATTTTGATGAGGCTGGGGCTTATACAGGAGAAGTCAGTGCAGAAATGTTGAAAAGTGTCGGGGTAAAAACAGTTATTTTGGGACATAGTGAACGTCGCGCATATTTTAATGAAACCGATGAATTATTGGCCAAAAAAGTTAATACAGCTTTAAAAAACGAATTAAGGGTTATCTTCTGTTTTGGTGAAGAATTGAAAGATAGAAAATCCGGAAACCATGAAAAAGTAGTCGAAGGACAGATCAAAAATGCTTTATTTCATCTCAACGCGTCGGCATTTGAAAATATCGTTTTGGCATACGAACCTGTTTGGGCAATCGGAACTGGGGAAACTGCAAGTCCAGAACAAGCGCAAGACATGCACGCATTTATCAGGAAAACCATTCAATCAAAATATGGTAATGACATTGCTGACGCTATTTCCATTTTGTATGGTGGTAGTGTAAAACCAAACAATGCCAAAGAAATATTCTCTAAACCAGACGTAGATGGTGGTTTAATAGGTGGAGCTTCTCTAAATGCAGAAGATTTTTTTGCGATCGTAAATGCATTTTAAAAACCTATCTCAACTTGAAAACGGAAGTATCACTTCTTGACCTGACGATTTTAAAAAAACTTTGAAATATGCACTGAACCGCCACTTTTAGATAGTTGCTGTTTACACGGGTTTCATTAAAAGTCTATAAATAAATTAAATGTCATCCAATAACTATGTCGTATGCTATCGTTAAAAAAAGAATTAACTCTATAGTCCAAGCCTGATTCTATTTTAAGATTGTCTGTAATATCATATCCGAGAATAGGAATTAGTCGTATTTCGAGGTCGTATTCAAATGACTGAAAGCTATTTATATATTCGTTATTTAATTTAACGTAAAATTCTCCTTGGTCTACTTCTTCGCCATTTAGCGGTATTTCTGATGTGATCCTGTACCTAATTCTAATTTCAGGTTTTTCGATTTTAGAAAAAGTTTGATCACTTAAAATACGATGTGCTAACCGAAATCCCGACATTTTTTGTACGATGACGTATTGTTGAATAAACCGGTGAATTGTTTCACCCTCTTCGAACCGAATTAAATAACCACCAGCAAGTCTCGAATTTAAACCCACTTTTTTTGCTGCAATCAAGGAAAAATCTGTAAGTATATATTTATATTCTTTTTCATCATTTCCATTGATTTCTCCCCGCTGAAAAAGTTGTCGAGACTCTAATTTGGTATTTAAAGACCAATCACTTTTCAATTTTATGTTGAGATTTATGGAAGGTAAGGCACCAAATTGATAGGTTCTTTGAGCATACCCTACACATTGTAGCAGCAAAAACATGAAGAAAAAAATTAGATATTTTACTCTAGTATTCAAGGTGGCTACTGTTTTTGAATACTATTTTTGATTTGTTGACAAGTATGGCTTTATCATTGAATAAATACTCAAAAAGATTAATTTCTTTTTGCTGTTTGCATCTGACAATTATTTCGTACCTAATTTTAATCTGTTCACTGTATATTCCTGTTTTTTGTAGTAAAAACAACTCATTTTCACTTCCAGTATATTGCTTTTGAACTTTTACAATTTTATGTTTTGAACAATCTAGTTTGAATTGAGCCGAAACGGATTCTCTTATATTCGATTCTATCTCTTTCCAATTCACTTGAATTTCAACATCTTCTATATTTCCAAGTGTATCAAATTCAATACTATATTTTGATCTGATGTGTTTAAATTTTGCTTCAATACTTTTTCTTATCAATCCTTCCTCCTTGTACCATTTTATTTTGGATTTAAAGTTTAAGGAATCCATAAACGATAGTGCCTTTGACGGAACATAACTTCGCTTAATCCGACTTTCTTTTTCAAATTTGTCTTGTGCAAATAGATTGTTTGAGTAAGTAAAGCCTATAAGAAGAATTAAATAAAATAATTTATGCATCTGTATTGTTTTTAATCATTTTATTTTGACCACAAAAGTACTAACTAAAATAAGGATTAGTAAATTTGTAAAAAAATAAATGGCAGAAGTTTATATAGGGTATCATTTTAAAGTCGAACCCTTACGGCCCGGTGT
>JBGTDZ010000292.1:0-14764 GCA_041748055.1 Aquaticitalea sp. | reverse complement strand
AGGTAAAAAATATCGCGTGCCGAATGTCCCGTTGCGAGAATGACTCGATTCGCCTCCAATTCTTTTCCATTTTGAAGCTGAATGGATTTGATTTGACTGTTGTGGATGACGAAATCCGTAACGCGTGTTTCAAAATATATTTCACCACCATATTTGAGAATGGTTTCGCGAATGTTTTGAACAACTTTAGGTAATTTATTAGTCCCAATGTGTGGATGCGCATCTACCAAAATCTGATCGGTAGCACCATGATACACCAAGTTTTCAAAAATGCGCCGCACATCGCCACGCTTGAGGCTTCGTGTATATAATTTTCCATCACTGTAAGTTCCTGCGCCACCTTCGCCAAAACAATAATTGGAATCTTCGTTGACAATGTGTTCTTGATTAATGGCTTTTATATCGCGTCGTCGGTCTTGCACGTTTTTGCCGCGTTCCAGAACAATAGGCTTAAATCCAAGTTCGATACAGCGCAAGGCCGCCCACATTCCTGCTGGACCAAAACCGATAATATGAATGGGTTTCGCATTTGTAACATCCTTGTAATCAAAAACATAATCAGAAGTTTCCGGAACTGGTTCGTTGATGTAGACAGCTACTTTATAATTGTGAATGATTAATTTTTTCCTAGCGTCAATGGACTTCCGAAGCACTTTTACTCCTGTAATTTCACTTTCAGAAACACCTAAAAATTCAGCCGATTTTCTTATTAGAATATCGTGCTGTTTTTCCTCTTGCAGCGTGACTCGAAGTTGGATGTCTTTTACCATGGGCCAAAATTAGGGAAAATTGGATAAGGTTAGCCTAATTCAAACTTGATAAAAAGCCCTTGATTTTCCCAAAATACAAATCAGGTTGATCCAGCCAACCGTAATGTGCACACTTATCAATGTAAAAAACTTCTGAATTGGAAAACACCTTATGTGCGGTTTGGGCAATTTCCTTGTCAAGTACATCTTGGTTGCCATGAATGATCAGCACTGGATTTTTGAAAGCTTTCAATCCATTTTTACAATCAAAATCGGTATTAACCATGTCTTGCCAAACCAATCTATTGATGTCCATATTACCTTGCGTGAGCCTTTCAGCAACAATCGGAACAAACTTTTTGTCATATACATATGCAGGCGCCAGGTTTTTTCCCCTTTGCAATGCCGCATAATAAGAGGTGTCTCCATTTCTGATTTTCTGTGTCCAATAATTTAAGGAATCTCTTTCCTCTTGGCTTAATCTTGAAGGTAGGTTTAAGGTTGAACGCAAAGCTAAATCCACACCTCCAGAAGACGATAGTATCAATCCTTTGACTTTATAAGGATGTTTCGATACATAATAAGATGCCAACATGCCTCCAAAGGAATGGCCTAAAAGAACCCAATTATCAATCAATAAATGTTTCCGAATGGTTTCAATATCCTCAACCATCAACGCCATGGTCATTGTTTCAGAAGAAATGGATTTTATGGTTGATTGCCCTGTTCCTCTTTGGTCATAAAGAATGGCCAGATTGTTCTTCCCCAATTCTTTTGCCAAAGCCTTAAATCCTTCGCTGTTCATTCCTGGTCCGCCATTGATAATCAAAAGCGGTTTCCCTTTACCAAAAGTTGTCAAATGGATTTTTGAATCCTTGAGTTCAATGGTTTGTTCTTTTTGGGCAAAAAGCCCAAAGCTCATGAATAAGAAAAACAATAATACGGCATTTTTCATGTTAAATTACTTTCTAGAATAAGTATTGAAAGAAAAGGAATAAGCATGCGCCTCATCCTTAGAATGAAACGTAGTATCAACCTCTTTCCAAACATTTGTATCAATTTTTGGAAAAAACGTGTCTCCATCGAAACTACCGTGTACACGGGTCAATTCAATTTTACTTGCAAATGGCATGGCTTGCTTATAGATTTCGCCACCACCAATTACAAAAGGCTGTTCATCGTATTTGGCGGCATCAATGGCCTCATCTAGATTATTGACCACAATGACACCCTCTGGAACTTTATAATTGTGCTGCCTTGTGATGACTATGTGAGTGCGGTTTGGCAAAGGTTGAGGGAACGTCTCAAAAGTCTTTCTGCCCATAATTATGGTGTGTCCGGATGTCAAAGCTTTAAAACGTTTTAGATCAACAGGTAAATGCCAAATCAATTGATTGTTTTTTCCGATGGCATCATTTTCTCCAGCGGCGACTATAAGGGTCAAGCCGTTAACTATTGAAGTTTTTTTTTCCTCTAAAAAGGATGTTGCATCGACTGTAGGACGGTTTGAAGCCATCTGTTTTTCGAGTATAGAAATGCGCTCCTTTTGTTTGGCTACCAAAGTGGCCAATTGTTGTTGTTCCCATTCTTTCCCCATGAATTTATGAGTGATAAACACGTTGAAAAGATGATAAACAAATAAAAATAACCACGCAAGAATTGCGAAAACAAACCAATCCATCCCAGCGATTTTTGTGGTTTCACCCACGCCAATGACGGTATTGAGAATGATTAAAAAAACAGCTCCAATCAAGAAAACAACAAAATGTATATACAAACGTCGTTTTTGTTTAATGCGTTGCTGTGCATTTTTTATGAGTTCCATTTGATCTTTATCGATTTGTGGAACGGGTTTCTTTTTTCCAAACATAATTATGTGCATTTGATGTAAAGTTAAGTTTTTTTGACGAAATCATTGGATTGTTCTACCGAGAGAAAAAATCATATATTCCGAAAACGTTATAGCACAAAACTCCTTGAAAATCAGTAACAAAGAATTGCATTTAAAGTTGCTAATCTTACAATGAACGCTCTAATTTTTTCAATAGTTTAAATAATTGTAAAGCCATTTTTACGAAAATGATAATTCTTTAATTTAAAGCGTTTTATATCTTGCTCGTCCTGTTTTCTTTTTTATTTTTGCGAAATAATTAACAAATAGATTTATGGCAATTACAAAACAATACTTAAAAAGTAAACCGGTATGCAAAGTAACTTTCTCTTTGCCTGCTGAAGAGGCAGCAAAAGTAAAGGTTATTGGTACCTTCAATGATTGGAATGAGAAAGAAGCGGTAGAGCTTAAAAAATTCAAAAATGGAACTTTTAAGGGTACTATTGATTTGGAAAAAGACAATTCGTATGAATTCAGATATTTGGTTGATGGCACTTACGTCAATGATGAGCAGGCCGATTCTTTTGCTTTGAACGATTTCGGTTCAGAAAATGGAATTTTAAACTTATAATGACATTCAACTTAAGATTACATAAAGAGCTTTCTTCTTAAGGGAGCTCTTTTTGATTTATACTGCCACGATACCTTTTATATGAGGGTGCGGATTATAATCCACCAAAGTAAAGTCCTCATACTTAAAATCAAAGATATTTTTAACCTCTGGATTGAGAATCATTTTTGGAAGTGGTCTCAGATTACGGGCGAGTTGTAGTTCCAATTGTTCAAAATGATTATTGTAGATATGTGCATCACCAAAAGTGTGAATAAAATCGCCAGCTTCATACCCGCATACCTGTGCCATCATCATGGTAAACAAAGCATATGATGCAATGTTAAAAGGCACGCCAAGAAAAATATCGGCACTTCTTTGATAAAGTTGGCAAGATAATTTGCCGTCAGCTACATAAAACTGAAAAAATGCATGGCAAGGTGGCAAAGCGACTTTTCCATTGGCAACATTTTCTGAAAACGATTTTGAAGTATCTGGCAAAACAGATGGATTCCAAGCAGAAACCAGCATTCTACGGCTGTTTGGATTGGTTCTTAGCGTCTGAATGATTTCTTCTATTTGGTCAATCTCGTCATTGTTCCAATTGCGCCATTGATGGCCATATACTGGTCCCAAATTGCCATTCTCATCTGCCCACTCGTTCCAAATGCGAACGCCGTTTTCTGTCAAATAATTGATGTTTGTATCGCCCTTTAAAAACCAAAGCAATTCGTAAACAATCGATTTGAGATGCAGTTTTTTGGTGGTCACCATCGGAAATCCTTCACTCAGATCAAAACGCATTTGGTATCCAAATACACTTTTTGTTCCTGTTCCTGTGCGGTCGCCTTTTTGGTTACCGTGTTCCAAAACATGCTTTACTAGGTCGTGATATTGTTTCATAAAAAGCCCTTCTTTTCCATTCTTCCGCTCGCCCATTGCATTCGCAATGTCGTCCACAGGGAAGAAACTAGTTTAGTTGTTTTAATATAATTCTGGAATAAAAATAGAAAAATCGTCCAATTCAACTAATATCTATAATGGATTGATATAAAAAGTTATTAACTAATCAGGTTTTCTCCTTTGGAGACATCGAAGATTCAATGATTCTTATATTTAAAATAAAAAAGTGAATTAAATGTCCGAAGGACAACGGGGCTTTTACCCAATAATCATTCCAGCTATGGTAGCCGAGAGCAAGGAAGCAACCGTACCACCAATCAATGCTTTGATGCCAAACTCCGACAAGGTTTTACGTTGTCCTGGAGCCAATGACCCGATACCTCCAATTTGTATTCCAATGGAAGCGAAGTTGGCAAATCCGCAAAGCATATAGGTTGCCATGATGATGGATTTTTCAAATTTTAAATGCGTGACATTTGCAACGTTTTTAAGCTCTGCCAATTGGATGTAACCGACAAATTCGCTGGCTGCCAATTTGATGCCGAGTAATTGCCCCATGAGCGCAATGTCCTCTTTTGCAACACCTATCAACCACATCAAAGGGGAGAAGATATAACCTAAAATAAATTCTAATGATAAAGCAAAGTAGGGCGTGTTTGCAGATATCCAATTGTTGAGTCCAGTGACACTTCCTATTTTTCCAAAACCATAATTTATCATAGCGATGAAGGCGATAAACACCAATAACATGGCACCAACATTTGCCGCCAATTTTAAACCTTCAGTGGTTCCGTTGGCGATGGCGTCCAAAACGTTAGATCCAATGTTTTCTTGGGTCACTTTGATGTCCGAATTGATTTCTTCCTGCTGAGGATACAGCATTTTAGAAATAACGATTGCTCCAGGAGCGGCCATAACTGAGGCCGTCAATAAATGTTTCGCATAAAAAATCTTCAGTGCCTCGTCCTCACCTCCCAAAAATCCTATGTAAGCTGCCAAAACGCCACCTGCAACAGTTGCCATACCTCCAATCATTACCAGTAAAATTTCTGATCTGGTCATTTTTTCTAGGTAGGCCTTAATCATCAGAGGGGCTTCGGTTTGTCCAAGGAAAATATTCCCTGCGACACTTAAACTTTCAGCACCGGAAATTCCTAATAATTTGGTCAAAACCCACGCCATTGCAGATACTACTTTTTGGATGACACCCAAATAAAATAACAAGGAAGTCAAGGCTGAAAAGAAAATGATGGTGGGTAATACCTGAAATAGAAAAATAAAGCCAAAACTGCTAACATCCATAATATCGCCAAGCAAAAAGGTACTTCCTGCTTGCGTAAATTCCAACACTTTTACAAACATCTTACCGATTGTTTCAAATATTTTCTGAATAAATGGCACTTTCAAAACGCCAATGGCTAAAAGCATTTGTGCAGCCAAGCCAAACCCAACGGTTTTCCAATTGATGGCACTACGATTTTTGCTCAATAAAAATGACAGCAATAATAGTACGGCCATCCCCAAAACGCCTCGCATCAAACTATTCATTGAAAATCCTTCACTTGGACTTATGCCAATGGTGGATGCCTCATTGATGACTGTACCTTTAAGGGTAGGGGTTTTAAAAATAAAATCGGTTTCCTTGTCACTGAATATTAAGGTGGAATCTGTCAGTTGTTTGATTTTAAAACGTTTAACATCTTCGGAGGGTTTATCATAGTAAAAAATCAAAAGATTATTTTGAACAAGATAATTTCCTGAAGCATCAATACTGTCTTTAGCTTTCAGTGAAAAATAAAATTCGCCATTCTTTAATTGTAGCGAATCTGTGGAAGGTTCGATATCATAGAGATTGATGCCTTCTTGGTTCTTTACAGCGTCTATTTTCCAAGAATTTTCAATGGATTGTGATAAAGCAGATGTGGAAAACCCAAAAAAAATAGCTGTAAACGCTAAAAAGAATTGCTTCATATGGGTTTTGGGTTAGTTATCGCTTGGATATTTCATCGCGGATTTTTGCTGCTGCTTCGTAGTCTTCATTGGTGACAGCTTCATCCAAAAGGGTGTTCAGTTCTTCTAAGGTTTTGCCCTTATATGTTTCTTTAAATGCCGATTCCAATTCTTCGGCTACCAAATCATCAACCAAAATACTATCTTCTTGATCTTCGTCTTTCTTTGGATTCACTTTGAGATAAATACCTGCTTTATCAAGAATGTTCTTATAAGTGAAAATTGGTGCTTGAAAGCGCAACGCCAGAGCAATGGCATCGCTGGTTCTTGCATCGATGATTTCCTCGATTTTATCGCGTTCGCAAATCAAGCTTGAATAAAAAACCCCATCGACCAATTTATGGATGATAACTTGTTTGACTACAATGTCAAATCTATCTGCAAAATTTTTGAACAAATCGTGAGTAAGTGGTCGTGGTGGACGGATTTCCTTTTCGAGTGCAATGGCAATGGATTGGGCTTCAAAAGCACCAATGACAATTGGCAATTTTCGGTCGCCTTCAACTTCATTCAATATCAACGCATATGCCCCATTTTGCGTTTGGCTGTATGAAATCCCCTTAATATTTAACCGAACTAAACTCATATGATATAAAACGCAAATAACTGTTTAAATTAGGACTTTACCAACTGACAAAAGCAAATTTTGTCAGTCTATCTTAATTTAAACAGTGCTTATGCTGTTACAAGTTACTAAAATTATGCGTTTTGAGCCTTAAATTCCCTTAATTTTTCTGTGAGTTTTGGAACGATTTCAAAAGCATCGCCAACCACACCATAATCGGCTGCTTTGAAGAATGGCGCTTCCGGATCGTTGTTGATAACCACTTTTACTTTAGAGGCGTTGATTCCTGCCAAATGCTGGATTGCACCAGAAATGCCTATCGCGATGTACAAGTTGGAAGCCACAGGTTTTCCAGTTTGTCCAACGTGTTCACCATGTGGTCTCCAGCCCAAATCTGAAACTGGTTTTGAACAAGCGGTTGCCGCGCCTAGAACTTCCGCTAAGTCTTCAATCATGCCCCAATTTTCAGGACCTTTCAATCCTCTTCCTCCAGACACAACTATTTCGGCATCAGCAATGCTCACTTTATTTGAGGCTTTATCGACAGAATCGACATGTACGCCATTGTCTGGAATATTTGGAGAAAAATCTTCAGTGGATGCGCTTGCAGATTTTTCAACCAATCCAAATGAATTATTGGAAAGTCCGACTACCTTAACGTCGGTTTCAATAGCTGTAAAATTGAAGGCTTTATTGGTAAACGCAGTGCGTTTCACGGTAAAGGGCGACATATTGGTAGGTGCAGCTACCACATTGGATGCATAACCGGCCTCAAGATTAACTGCTAAAATAGGGGCAAGATATTTACTGTCTGCACTTTGGCTCACAACAACTATTTTGGTGCCTTCTTTTTCTGCAGCTTGTTTAATAACATTTGCGTACGTTTTTGCGTTAAAAGTGTCCAATTTGGAATTTTTAACATTCAAAACCTTATCAACACCATATGAACCCAATTCTGAAACATCATTTGCATTGATTGCAATGGCTGTAACGGTTGTACCCATTTGTTCGGCAACAGCTTTGGCATATGATGCTACTTCAAGTGCTATTTTTTTAAACTTCCCTTTTTCTGATTCTGTATATACTAAAACTGACATAATTTATCTAATTTTCCTCTATCCAGCCCCACTTTGAAGGAGAGGGGCTTTTAAGTATTGTTATTTTTATTTTGCATCCTCAAAAGTTCCCATCTTTCGGCGGGGTTTGGGAGGATTTTAAATTACTTTCGCTTCATTGTGAAGCAAGCTCACCAATTCATCCAAATTGTCTGGAGAAACCAATTTCACTGCACCTCTTGGTGCTGGTTTTTCGAATTTCATCGTTTTGGTTTCTTTTGTAGCATCGACCGGATCCATTACTTTTAAAGGTTTTTGGCGTGCCATCATGATACCGCGCATATTTGGAATGCGCAAATCACTTTCTTGGACCAATCCTTTTTGACCTCCAATCACTAATGGCAAAGTAGTTGAAACCGTTTCCTTTCCACCATCGATTTCCCTTATGGCTTTGGCGTTGTTTCCATCCACCTCAAGGCTGATGCAGTTGGTCACAAAATTGGCTCCTGTCAATTCTGCCAACATGCCCGGAACCATTCCACCGTTATAATCAATGGATTCACGACCGGCTATGACCAAATCATAACCGCCTTCTTTCACGACATTTGCCAATTGTTTAGCCACCGCATATCCGTCTGTGGCTGGTGTGTTGACTCTTATCGCCCCATCAGCGCCTATTGCCAAGGCTTTGCGAAGAGTCGGTTCGGTTTCTGGACCTCCAACATTGACGACGTCTACCGTTGCACCTTGTTTTTCCTTAAACCACATGGCCCGCGTCAAACCAAATTCATCATTCGGATTAATTACAAACTGAACTCCGTTCGTGTCGAATTTCGTGTTGTCGTCCGTAAAATTGATTTTTGAAGTCGTATCTGGTACATGACTAATACATACGAGTATTTTCATTATAAATAATTTATGTTATTTAATTTCTGATTTTTAATTGGAGTCAATTTAATTCATGTTGCAAATTGTGCATTGAACACTGCCAACTAATTTTGAGAATACGAAGATAATTATTTTAATCTACATTTTTACTATGCATGCATAATAAAATTAATTTTTTTTCACCTAAATATGATTGAGTTTATCTTTAATAAGAGCTTTAAACTATAAATATTTTCGGTCTCGTCTTCCGGAACGTCCTTTTATATTCTCTATCACATTAATGTTATTAATTGAAGGAGATAACCATCATTTTTGACTTTATCCATATGAAGTAATAATATCTATAATGACACCATGAATATATTTTTTATTCATAACAGTTTTTTCAATTTTATAAAAGTTAGAAACATATTAAAATGCATGCATAACTCATTGTTTTTTATATGATAGTTTTCTCAATTATCCTTACTTTTGCTGTTCGATTTAAAAAATTACAATGAAGACAATTCAATTTAGAGAAGCCATCTGTGAAGCCATGAGTGAAGAAATGCGCCGAGACGAAGGTGTTTACTTAATGGGTGAGGAAGTGGCTGAATATAATGGTGCCTATAAAGCATCAAAAGGTATGTTGGACGAATTTGGTCCAAAACGAGTCATTGATACGCCAATTGCCGAACTTGGTTTTGCAGGCGTTGCCATTGGTTCTACCATGACTGGTTGCCGACCGATTGTAGAATACATGACCTTCAATTTTTCCTTGGTTGGGATTGACCAAATTATCAATAATGCCGCAAAAATCAGACAGATGTCTGGTGGACAATTCAGTTGTCCGATTGTGTTCCGTGGGCCAACAGCCTCTGCAGGTCAGTTGGGAGCAACGCATTCGCAAGCTTTTGAAAGCTGGTTTGCAAATACGCCAGGTTTGAAAGTGATTGTCCCGTCAAATCCTTATGATGCAAAAGGCTTGTTGAAATCCGCAATTAGAGATAATGACCCTGTGATTTTTATGGAAAGCGAGCAAATGTATGGCGATAAAGGTGAAGTTCCAGAAGGCGAATACACCATCCCCATAGGTGTTGCAGAAATAAAACGTGAAGGATCGGATGTTACGATTGTATCTTTTGGAAAAATTATAAAAGAAGCCTACAAAGCTGCCACTGAATTGGAAAAAGAAGGTATTTCTTGTGAAATAATCGACCTTCGAACTGTTCGTCCATTGGATAAAGAAGCGATTTTAAAATCAGTTAAGAAGACCAACCGTTTGGTAATTTTGGAAGAAGCTTGGCCATTTGGAAATGTATCTACCGAAATAACTTATATCGTCCAATCGGAAGCGTTTGATTATTTAGATGCCCCAATTGTAAAAATAAATACGGCAGATACGCCAGCGCCTTATTCGCCAGTGTTGTTTCAGGAATGGTTGCCGAATAGCGACGAAGTTATCAAGGCAGTAAAAAAAGTTATGTATAAATAATCCGCACTTTTTTGCGTTATAAAGACTTCAACGGCAGGATTGTTGATGAAGTTCTTGTTTTTTATGAATCTAAAACTCCCAGTCCTATTTTTTTTCTTCGGAATGATTTCCGTATTTGCCCAGACCAAGATCAGTGGTTTTGTCCTTGATGAACAGAATGTGCCAGTGGCATACGCCAACGTCTTCTTCAAAGGGTCAACAGAGGGAACCATCACCGACGAGAATGGTCGGTTTTATTTGGAATCGAACAATACTTGGGACAATGTAAATGTGTCTTTTTTGGGCTATGAAACGCTCGAAATCACCCTGACCAAAAAAGTAAACTACGATTTAAAATTTGTTTTAAAGGAAGGTGCTTCCCAACTCAAGGAAGTTGTCATTGTCACAGGTAAACAATCCAAAAAAGAATCTGAAAATCCTGCCATTGCCATTCTTAAAAAAATATGGGAACGGAAACGCAAAAATGGGTTACGACAATTTGACCAGTATCAATATACCAAATACGAAAAACTAGAATTCGATATTAATACGATTGACAGTTCCTTGATCAAAAGCAAACTATTCAAAGGTATGGAATTTGTGTTTGACCAAGTGGATACCTCCAAAGTTACGGGAAAAACCTATTTGCCTATCTTCATTAACGAGGCATCGAGCCTTGTGTATGGTGACAACATCCTTAATAAGGAAAAAAGCGATTTAAAAGGGAATAAAAATTCGGGATTTAGTAATAATCAGATTGTCATCGATTTTGTGGACGACCTGTATTCCGAATTTGACATTTATGATAATTACTTGAAATTTTTTGATAAGAGTTTTGTGAGCCCACTATCAACAACTGGTATTAATACATACAATTATGTATTGTCTGATAGTGCTTATATTGATAATAAATGGTGTTATAATATCATTTACTATCCACGCCGCAAGAATGAGTTGACCTTCAAAGGTGATTTTTGGGTAAATGATTCGACATTTGCCATTAAGGAAATCAATATGCAAGCTTCCAAGAGTGCCAACATTAACTGGGTGAAGGAAATATATATTGAACAGGAATTTGAAGTGCTGAATGATTCGGTATTCTTAATCAAACGTGATTATATGATGTCTGACTTCTCCTTTAAGAAAAAAGAGGAGGCACGTGGCGTTTATGGAAAACGTACCACCTTATTTGACAATTATCAGTTCAATATACCGAAAGATGAAAAATTTTATGGTGAAGAGGTATACAGCTATAACGAAGATGTTTACAATCGAGATGATGAATTTTGGGAAAAGAATCGATTGGAATCTTTGAACCAGGATGAAAAAGGGGTCTATAAAATGTTGGATACCCTCAAGACCGTTAAAAAGTTCAAGCAATTATACAATCTCGGAAGTATTTTATCATCAGGGTATATCGAATTTCCGAGTATCAATTTTGATTATGGACCCATATTTTCAACATTTGGATACAATGAGGTTGAAGGCATTAGAATAAGAACTGGCGGTCGTACTTATTTTGGGCAGAACGACCTCTGGCGATTTGAAGGATTTACTGCATATGGATTTAAGGATGACAAATTTAAATATGGTATTTCCGGTAAAATATTACTGGACAAAAAGAACCGATTAATAGTTTCTGCAGGACATAGACGGGACATTGAACAAATTGGAGCCAATTTAACAGCTTCAACCGATGTTTTAGGACGAAGTTTGGCATCATCTGCGGTTTTTACAACAGCCCCAAATGACAAGCTTACCAATATCAATTTGAGTGCAGTGGCGTTAGAGCTTGAACCAGTGAAAAACCTAAATTTTAGACTCACTGGAACATATAGGACTTTAGAGTCAGCTTCAAGCACCTTCAGCTTGGATTATTATACGGACGAGACACGAACCACTACTGCTTCTGAAGTAGAGCAATATGAGAGTTCCTTTTCAATATCGTATTATCCTACACGAAAAATGACCGGATTTGGTGTGGAACGACGTACCGCAAATGATGATTTTGCAAGTTTATTTGCAATGGTTACAAGAGGTGACAAATCAATTTTCAGTAGTGATTTTGATTTTACCAAAGTTCAGTTTTCATATACCCAACCATGGGCAGTGGGTGGTTTGGGTCGATTGACAAGCACCATCGAAGTGGGTAAAACTTTTGGTGATGTGCCATTGGGGTTATTGAGTGTGGTACCTGGTAACCAATCCTATTTTTCTATTTATAATACCTTTTCACAACTCGATTTTTATGAATTTGTGACGGATACATATGCTTCCATGCATGTGGAGCATAATTTCAATGGTCGCTTTTTTTCTAGAATTCCCTTTTTAAGAAAATATAATCTTCGGGAAATAGTGGGAATCAGAGGTGTTTGGGGCGATATTTCGCAAGGGAACCGGGATTTGAACGCCTCGGGCTTGGAATATATAGCTCCAACGGATGAAATTTATTATGAGTATAGTTTTGGCGTCGGCAACATCTTTAAGATTTTCCGGCTAGATTTCAATTTTCGAGGCAACTACCGCGATGCTCCCGAAGCACGTAATTTCGGGGTTACTGGGAGTTTTGGGTTCAGTTTTTAAAAAGAACATTTAAATGCGCCTTAATTTTAATTTTAATTCTTTTCTTTTTTCTTAAAAGCATCAAATTGGGAAAGCGTCTCATTATTTGGGAATGAATTATTCTTGGTGTCGGTGTCTGCAAATTCAAAATTCGGGTCGAGGTTCACTTTTTTAACTTCTTTGTCCTTCACAAAGATGTGTGAAACTTCATATTCATTCAATCGCCAAATGTCACCTGGTAATTTTTCAATTTCTTTTGTGCCATCCGTGAATTCCCATTCAATGGTCACTGGCATTACCAAGCCACCAACATTCTTAATGGTCACTTCATAAATATTCTTGCCCGATAATTGGTTGCGAACTTTTGATTCATCAATTCGAGATAAAAACTGTCCATAAGATTCGTTTGGCGTATTAGTCATGGTTATCATTTCCGGTCCACCTGAAAAATCAGATGCAACTTTTTCAGTCCCTTCACCATCAATTTTAAATTTCACTTTTTTGTTTTGGTCTTCAATATTTACATCCTTTTCATAGACTTTAAACCATTTTACATTTGATAATTCCATATCGACATTATCCGTGGTAAAAAACCAGCCTCTAAAAAACCAATCCAAATCGGTAGCCGTTGCATCCTCCAAAGTTCTAAATAAATCCCCCGGATTTGGGTGTTTGTATTTCCATCGATTGGCATATTCCTTAAATGCTTGGTCAAACAATTCTTTTCCAACAATTGAATTGCGCAGCATTTGCAAACCGACAGTGGGTTTTTTATAAAAATTGGCTCCAAATTGATTCAATAATTCATTATCGGATGTGGTCATGATAGGCCTTAGAATATTTTTATCGCCAGACATAAAAGGCACGATGTCCTTTGGTTCTGTACTGTGGTATTGTGGATATTTCTCTGCCATGGTTCGTTCGTTTATAAAGGTGTTCAGCCCTTCATCCATCCACATCCATTTCCTTTCGTCCGAACTGATTATCATAGGAAACCAGTTATGGCCAACTTCATGTACAATGGTACCTATCATCCCCGATTTTTCATTGTCGCTCATTTTACCATTCACCGGTCGCCCACCGTTAAAACTGATCATTGGGAATTCCATTCCTATATTTGATGTGTTCACCGAAATCGCAACAGGATATGGGTACTCAAAGGTCGCTTCAGAATAAACTTCCAATGCCGCTACTACTGCTTTTGTGGATTCTTCGCTCCATACTGGTAGTCCTTCTTTGGGGTAAAAGGACATGGCCATCGTCACATGATCTGAAAATTGATATGCTTGTGCATCCCAAATAAATTTACGCGAAGATGCAAACGCGAAATCGCGCACATTTTTGGCCTTGAATTTCCAAGTCTTAAGTTTGGTTGCTTTGGTTTTTTCATTTTGAACTGCTTCTTCCGGTGTGACAATCATCATTGGTTTTTCAAACGATTTTTTTGCGTTCTCAAACCGCTCTCTTTGTATTTTGGTGAGCACTGCATCACTGTTTTGAAGTTCGCCAGTGGATGCCACTACATGATCTTCTGGAACGGTAATCTCAACTTCATAATCACCAAATTCAAGGGCAAACTCACCCAAACGTCGGAATTGTTGATTCTGCCAACCTTCAGTATCATTATATACAGCCATTCGTGGAAACCAATGTCCAATGAGATATACGGCATTGTTATCACTCGGAAAGTACTCATAACCTTCTCGAGACAATAAAAACAAGCTGCGATCGGTAATGGGATAGGACCAGGCAAGTGAAAAACTTATCGATGTTCCGGAAGCAAGGGGTTCATTGAGCATCACTTTCATCATCGTATTATTGACCAATGCCTTTAAAGGATTGCCAGATGTGTCTTTAATATATTTAATGGTATATCCTGCTGGGAAATCTATCGCTCGAGTCAGGAACTGCATCTGGCGTGTATTGATGGAGTCTTGAATACCGCCATAAGCACTTCCAAAATCAGGGTTCTCTTTTTTGTTGACATTTTGTTCCATTTGAATCCAGATATAACTTAAGTCATCAGGAGAATTGTTATGGTAGGTTATCGTTTCTTCACCACTCAATACATTGTTTTTCTCATCTATTGTTGCCTTGATTTTGTAATCTGCACGTTGTTGCCAATAATCTTTTCCAGG